>DATFYJ010000225.1:0-3626 GCA_035315105.1 Chitinivibrionales bacterium | reverse complement strand
TTCCGCATAGGCCGGATCGAGCAGATGCAGCAGGACAGAACCGCACTCATGGCAATGGCCGCGGCAGAGCAGGCGCTGGCCATGGCCGGCATCGCTCCGGAATTACGCGACGAGAAAAAGAACACCTATACGCTCCCGTTCCCCGATCCCGCCCGGGGCGGCGTTGCCCTGGGCACCGGCGTTGGCGGCATCGTCAGTTACACACAGAACCAGAGTAACCATATTCAGGCGCCCCTTGCGCCGTTTGTAAACCACGAGGCGAAACGGCTGCTACGCTATCCCGCCCGTTTTCATCCGTTCGCGGTGTCCATGACCATGCCCAATTCCGCCTCTGCGGCCCTGGGCATACGCTATGGCCTCACCGGCCCCAATAACACTTTCTGCAACGCCTGTGCCGCAGGCATCGCAGCGATCGGTTGTGCATACGCTTCGATCGCAACCGGCGCCATCGACGTTGCGCTCTGCGGCGGGTCCGAATATCTCGACGAAGGGTTCGGAGGAATCTTCCGCGCCTTCGACATCGCCCGGACCCTTGTCCGTGACTGCAGCGATCCCGCAACTGCCAACCGTCCCTTTGACAAACGCCGCTCCGGCTTTCTTCTGGCCGAGGGCGGCTGCGCCGTGCTGCTTCTCGAGGAACTTGAGGCCGCGCGACGCCGCGGGTGCGAACCCGTGGCAGAAATCCGGTCGTACGCCGAGTCCTTCGACGCCCACAGCCTCATGGCGCCCGACCCGGCCGGCGCGGCCGTCTCCCGGATGATCGTCCGGGCCTGCAGCGACGCAGCCATTGACACAAGAGACATCGACTACATCAACGCCCACGCCACCGGCACGCTTCTCAACGACGATGTCGAGTCCGCGGTCATCGAAAGGATTTTCGGCGACAAGCCCCTTGTCAATGCCACAAAGTCGCTTACCGGGCATGCCATCGGCGCGTCGGGGGCCATTGAGGCGGCGGTCGCCGCGCTGAGCGTCAGACATAAAACCACTCATGCTTGCAAAAACCTTGATGATCCGGTGCGGCCGCTTAATTTCGTTCGCTCCCCCGCTTCGTTTCCCATCAGGACCGCACTCACGCACTCGTTCGCTTTCGGCGGGCATAACGCGGCGCTCGTAATATCCGATGTCAATTAGGGTTTACCACAGACTTCCGCTCACAAGATCGCTTTCGAGAGATGCCGCCATGGCCCCGGCATTTCGCACGTACTCATCATTCACCGAAACGGCCTTTGCGGTCCAGGTGCGGCATACCCCGCACGAATCGCATGCACCGGCTCTGCAGTTATTTCTCAGGGCATCCTCCAGGAAACCTTTCAGCGAGCAATTGTCAATGTACAGCGGGGCCGATTTGCGATCGAATCCCCTTGGTATCACGGCCTCGGCGTACCGTTTGAACCGGAACACCGACGAAAGCTTCATTAAATCGGGACGCAGAAAGATGAGAAACATTCTCAACCGCTGCAAAAGCGGCGCGTTCTGTTCTTTCGAAATCAAGGCGACTGGCGCGACAAGTTCCCACAGGTTACCGTCAAAAGAACCGTTTGCGTACGCCTCCACCCTTCGCAATAACAATTCCGACGGGCAACTGCGCTCGACAAGCTTAAAATTATCGTAGCCGAGCTTCTCATAGAGCCGGAGGTCCTCGGGACGGATCCATATTGAACGGATATACGACACTGGATCCCGGAGCCGCGCGCTCGAACACTGCAGGAAGCAGTAATCGAAGCAGAAACCGCCCAGCCTGTCGCCGGAGCGGGAGCTTTGTGTGAGCAGGTGCATGTGGGTGGATTCCCAGGCGCAATTCGGCATACAGCTGGCATTTGCTATGAGCACCAGCTCGCACCGCACCGAAGACCGGATACGTGCGAGTTGGTTAAAATCACGGTTGCAGGCGATTGCGCTGATGCACAGCACATCGGCGCCCATCTGTTCCCATTGCTTGGCTCTTGCGGGTGAATCGACAAGCGCAAATGCCCCGACCTTCACCCTTAATTCCGGATGCTCTTTTTTTATTATCCGGAGCAAATAGGGCACGCTCACGGTGACGCTGTCCACCCCTGCGCCCGCTATTGCGTCGATGAAAAGCCTTACCTTTCTCTGGCCGATTCTCGTCTGTTCAAGCCCGTACAAGCCTGCGGCATTCAACAGATAATTGAATCCGATACCGTGGCGGTGCGCCTCCTTTACGGACCGCACAAGCGTATCGAAGCCGGCAGGCCGGAGCGTGTGGGACGATCGGCCGCCCCCGATGGGGTCTCTGGGAAGCTTGGCGTAAATGTCCTTGACTTGAGGGAATACGGCGAGCTTGGGGATAAGGCCCGGTTGAAACGAATAAGGGATCGATAGATTCATGATGGTGAAAAAAGGTTACTCCATACGTGGATTTGCGTTCAACGTGCCAGGGTTGGCGACACTACTTGCCATTTAACGATTGGAAACCGTTCGATAAATATTGGGTAAATGCCGGTTCTTCTCAAAAACGCAAAACATGTGCCATCGGTTCCTTGTTACGCATTGGACGGAGCAAAACGGAACAACTTTGATATTTTCCAGCGACAACTGCCGGTATCAAGGAAGATACACTATTTCTCTCGATAGGACATGACAGAACTTGGTTTTGCCATTTCTGCAAAATTTCTTTCCGAATTCTGAGAACTACCTCTGCAGGCCAAGAGAATTGCACGAATTGCAACGCCCAGACTATGAGAGGATTTGGTGGCCCTGATTCCTCATTTTAGTCTCCCGTTGGCATTGTTATTGCAAATCTTAGGCTCATAACCTCCATCGCAACAAATAGGCAAGCCGCGATTGCAATGAGAATGATAGTGACGCTACAAAGTGAGGATTGCGAAATCTAAAAACTTTTCCCACCAATATTGTGTTCACTCACCCTCTCCCCTAAAGGAGGTTCCGATGAAAGGCAACGTTAAGCTTATCGAGGTCCTCAATTCCCTGCTCGCCGACGAGCTCACCGCTGTCAACCAGTACATGGTCCATGCCGAGATGTGCGAGAACTGGGGATATCAAAGACTTCACGGCCATTTCCAAAAGCGCGCGATCGACGAAATGAAGCACGCGGAAAAACTCATCGGCCGCATTCTCTTCCTCGAGGGAACGCCCACCGTGTCCGAATACCGGAAGATCACCATCGGGTCCGAGGTACCCAAGCAGCTTGACAACGACCACGGTCTTGAGATGGGCGCGATCAAATCGTACAACGATGCCATCAAGTTTGCCGGCGACGCGGGGGATTTTGCCACCCGCGAAATCCTAGAGTCCATTCTGCAGGACGAAGACCGTCATATCGACGGCATTGAGGAACTGCATGACCAGATCAAGCAGATCGGCCTGCCGGTGTTCCTGTCGGCCCAGATAAAGGAGTGATCGAACCGGCTTCCGGAAACCGTTTTATCCATAAAGGATAATTTATGGCAGATCCGCTTCACGGAAAGACCGCCATCGTCACCGGTGCAAGTTCGGGCATCGGCAAGGTCACGGCACGGGAGCTTGCCAAGGCCGGAGCAAAGGTTGTTATGGTGTGCCGGCCCGGCGCAAAGGCGGAGAACGCGTTTAGGGACATTGCCCGGGAGGTTGGGTCGGAAAGAGTCGGGCTCTTAACCGCCGAC
>DATFYJ010000224.1:0-6434 GCA_035315105.1 Chitinivibrionales bacterium | reverse complement strand
CGAGCATGATGCGGCGCTTGACTTCCGCGCCGAACCCCTCGCGCCGGGTGGCCTGGTACATATCGATAAGGGATTTCGGACCGGCCGAGCGGTATCCGTACTTGACGCCGTCGTACCGCGCGAGGTTGCTCGACGCTTCCGCGGTGCAAATGATGTAGTAGGTGGCGATGCCGTACCCGAGATTGGGCAGCGAGACAGGGACCGTTTTACAGCCCGAGGTTTTGAGCTTGTCAAGAAGCGACTCTATGGGGCCGCGCACCTCGGCAGACAGACCTTCGCCGAAGTACTCTGTGGGAACGCCCACCGTGAGGCCGCTCGCGCCGCCGGTGTAAAGATCACTACTGTTTACAAATTGTTTGCCCGCGCAGGTGGAGTCGCGTTTGTCGGGCACGGAGAGCACCATCAGCAGAAGACCGATGTCCCGCACGACCGCGGCGATGGGCCCTATCTGGTCGAGCGACGACGCGAACGCCACGAGGCCGTACCGTGACACGCGGCCGTAGGTCGGCTTGAGTCCCGCGCATCCGCAATGGCAGCACGGCTGGCGGATGGAGCCGCCCGTGTCGGACCCGAGCGCGAGCGGCACAAGTCCGGCCGCGACCGCGGCGGCGCTGCCGCCGCTCGAACCGCCCGGGATGCGGCCGGGGTCGTTGGGGTTTTTTGTGGGGCCGAAATAGGAGTTCTCGGTGCTCGACCCCATGGCGAATTCGTCAAGGTTCGTTTTTCCCACGATAACGGCGCCCGCGGCGAGGAGCGCATCCACGACGGTCGCGTTGTAGGGCGGGACAAAATTTTCAAGGATTTTGGACGCGCACGTGGTGGGGACGCCCTCGGTGACTATGTTGTCCTTGACGGCAACCGGGATGCCGCACAGCGGCATCGTCTTCTTGACATCTGCTGCAAGTCTGTCTATGAAATCGGCCCGCGATAGCGCAGCCTCGGGCTGCACCGAGAGAAAGGAATGGAGTTCCTTGTCGCGGCCGGCAATACGGCCCAGCGCGGCGGAGACAAGTTCCCGGCTGGAAACCCTGCCGTGTGCGCATTTCGCAACAACGCCCGACACAGGCTCGTCGAAGAAGTTCATGGGGGCGGTTCCCGGGGTTTACTTGTACCACCTGAACAGGTAGAGGCTCACGAAAATGCCGATGATCGAAAGCAGGTTGAATTTCATCTGGAAGCCGAGCTGGAACTTGATTGCCGCAATATCGATGAGCAGCGGCTTGTTGTTGACGAAATCACCGAACCCGAAGGAGATGAAATTATAGGTGAAGAACGTCTTGACCACGTTGTTGCCGCCCGGAATAAGGGCGAAGAGCGTGCCGAGATAGGCGCCGATGAGAATGCCCACAATAACGAGGAGCACCAGCGTCCAGATGTTTCTGTCCTTGAGGCCGATTGCCATAGCGTTTCCCCTTTTTTATGCTGATGAAAGGATGACGCGCGTGAATCCAGGTGCGGAAGGTCCGAGAGTCCTTGCTCCGTATTGAATATAATTCTTTTGCTGATAATCCATCCGGCCTTGAAAAGCCGGATCAAGGAAAAGAGTTTCACCACAGAGGCACAGAGAACACAGAGAAGAAAGCTGGAGCAAGGAACAAATACGAGATCGTGGATGCATTTTTCTTGCTGTCAACTGCCAACTGTCAACCATTGGTTTTGTTTTATTGCTTCTCCTTGTATTCTCCCAGCACGATGGTGCTCTGCATGGGTTTACCCTTGCGCACATAACTTATCACCACCAAATCGCCCACGAAATAGTCGAGGAAGAATCCGCCGATGTCCGCCGAACTGCGGATGGGCCTGCTGCCCATCTCCACCACGATGTCGCCGCGCAGGAGCTTTGCCGTTTCGCCGGGGCTGTGTTTTGTTATTTCCGACACCACGACCCCGGTCGTTTTGTCGTAGCCGAGTGCCTGCGCGATGGGTTTGGTGAGGTCCTGCACCGATATGCCAGTGTAGATGAGCCGGCGCTTGCCGTAGGCAATGAGCTCCTTTGCCACGCGCTTGGCGCGGTCGATGGGAATGGCGAACCCGATGCCGATTGACCCGCGGTAGCTGTCGCTTCCCGTAAAGATGAACGTGTTGATGCCCACCACTTCGCCGAGCGCGTCCACGAGCGGCCCGCCGGAATTGCCCTGGTTGATCGCCGCGTCGGTCTGGATCATGCCCTGGTAGTACACGCCCTCGCTCGGCGCGAAGTTGCGGTCCACGGCCGAAATCACGCCCACGGTCACCGTGGGCCGCGCATCGTTGATAAAAAACCCGAACGGGTTGCCGATGGCAATGGCCCATTCGCCTATCATGAGCTTGTCGGATTCGCCGAGCTTTGCAGAGGGGAAAGCTGCGCCTTTCACCGAGACCACGGCGAGGTCGGTCTGCGGGTCGACGCCCACGATTTTTGCCTCAATCTGGCTGCCGTCGGACAGGGTCACGAAAAGCTTCTGCGCCTGCTCCACCACGTGGTAGTTGGTCAGGATGTATCCGTCCTTGCTGAAGAGGAATCCTGATCCCATGCGCTCCACCTCGCGCACGCGGGGCACCACCTCGGGGCTGAAGAAGAAATCGAAGAACTCGTCCGACGAATAGGCGCGCCGCACCACCTGCAGCTGCGTCACCACGATGCCCACCACGCTCGGCGAGACCATTTTTGTGGCGCGGACGATCGCGTTTGAGCGCGACCCCGTGATGTTGTCGGCTGGGGCGGGCGTGCCGCGTCCCTCCTGGGCGGCGGAGACGGTGTCATTGGTGCCGGCCTTTTGCGCCTGCGCGTCGCGCGACTGGTACAGCCTGCGAAAAACCTCAGCGCCCGCAATGCCGCCCGCGATCAGGCCGATGAGGAGCAGAAGGATGTAAAGACCGGTTGCGCCGGTGCTAGTTTTCAGGAAAGGTCTTTTCATGATTGTTCTTTCTAGGAGATTATTTGAATAAGGGCGTTCCCCTCGCTGCACTCGGGTCGGCCCTCCTTCCGGTCTTGGCCTTCGGCCTCGGGCCGCCCCGGCCCTATGGCCCACAGGGCCGGGTCCGGGCGGCATCCCGCTTTTGCGGGACCTTCAGTCCTGCCTAACGCGCGGCAATCGGAATCTATTCTGTCAATATACTCATCTCACGCCAATCGGGATCCCAAGCTCTAACTGCCTTTTGGGATCCTTAGCTTTTCAACGCTTCAACTTTTCAACTGCTCTCCTTGGGTGCCCCCACACCAGAGTATGATTCAGCAGCTACCCTTGCTTGGGGAGCACCCAGGAGAGGGGAGTGCCGAGGACGCTGAAGGCGGCCGAGGCCGGGGGAGATGCCTCTCCCCCGAAAGTGTGTTATTCTTTATTGCCTATCCCCGGATATTCCACATAGTCAAGCACCAGCCCGCAGGCCGGCGCGGTTTCGCCGACCGCTTTGCGGTCTTTGCTTTCGATAATCTCCCGCATGGTCGCGGCCAGCCTCCCCCTGCCGATGTCCACGAGCGTGCCCACGATGGAGCGGACCATTTTGTAAATGAAGCGGTCGGCGGTTATCGTAAACACGCGGAGATCGTCCCGGTCGTCAAGCGATGCCCCGCTCACCGTGCACACCATGTTTTCGGTGGACGTGCCGGTGGCGCAGAACGCCGAAAAATCGTGCGTGCCTGCAAGCGCCGGGATGTTGGCGCGCACCTTTGCCCAGTCCACGTCGTGGAAAACCATCCATACCCTTTTGTAAAGCAGCGGCCGCTTCCGCCGTGCCATAAAGTACTTGTACCGCCGAGCCACGGCAGAATACCGGGCGTGAAAGTCCGGCGCCGCGGGCCGCAGGCCGTATACGCAGATGTCGTCGTCGAGCACGGCGTTCACCGACCGTTCGCACCGCCCCGCGTCCAGTGTTCCGTCAATGTCCACGTGCGCGCCCTGGCCGGCCGCATGCACGCCCGCGTCGGTGCGACCGGCGCCCGTTACCCTGCATTCGCTGCGCACCACGGTGGTGAATGCCGCATTGAGCGCGTCCTGGACGCTGGGCGCGTTTTCCTGCGACTGCCAGCCGCCGTAGCGCGTGCCGTCGTATTCGACCCGGAAGAAATAGCGCATGAATTACAACCGGAATTCTATTGCTTTTGGATGGGTGATCGTCTTGATTTATGCACGTGACGCAAGATCGAACACCCGACGCGACTTCTCATCGTCGCCGGATCTTGAGAAGTTCGACTCTGTAAAATAGTATCGGCTCTGAGGCACTCCCAAGAAGCTTGGAACTTGAGGGTAAAAAAGCAATCATCACAAATCACTTTTCACGATCCTGTAGCAGAACACCTGGAACCCGGCCTTCGAATCATCATACCTCCCCGTCTTGATGCCGGTGTCGAATTCCGCAAGAAGAGAGAAGATCCGCCGGTAATTCTCATAGGTAAACGACACCGCCTGGTCGATGAGCCGGGGCTTTATCACCGCCGGAAAAAGGCGGTTCGCCTGGTTTTCCGCAAAGATTCCGGCGCCGACGGCAAGCGCGAGCGCCGCCTCGTTCTGCTGGGGCCTCGAAGAGGACCGGTATTTCCTGAGCAGCGAAGGATTCACTTTTGCAAACTGGTGTATCTTGAAGAGCGACCAGAAATGCCTGAAGATTGCGCCCACATACGGCGGAAGATAAACGCTGCCGGTGTAGATGGATTCGATGATCTCGAGGCCGCGCGTCATGTTTTTTTCACCGAGCGCCTGGGCAAGCTCGAATTGCGTGGCCTCCCGCGTTGCTCCTGCAACGGTGTCGATCACATCGCGGCTGATTGCGGCTTTCGGCTGAAGGAAAAGGTCCAATTTCTGAAGCTCGGAATAGAGGACCGCGGTGTCTGCGCCCACCAGGTCGACGAGATGCTCGGCGTCGTCCTTCGAAATGCGCCTGCCGAACAGGTGCGGAACCTGCGCCTCCACCCACTCGGCCATTTTATAGTCGGGCGGTTTCGGAAATGTCTTCACGCAAAACCGCTCCGGCGTTTTTTTCGCAAAGGCCCCAAAGGATTCGAGCCATGCCGAGTATTTTTTCGAGAGCGCCGCGTCTTTTGATTTTCTTCCGCCCTGCACCTTGTCCGTTTCCATCACGACAAGCGCGTCGGGCACGTCGCACGCGAAAAGCCCGGTGAGCCGTGCGAGTTCGTTTTCGTCAAGAAGGTGGACGTCCGGGATGATAAAGACGCGCAGCGGCGACAGGAGTGACGGCGTGATGATGCGCTCGCAGAATTCATCGAAGGCGGCGTCTTCGGCGTTGTGGCGGTGTATCTCGGCGTCGGGCTGCTTTTTCTTCACCGCGGTCACTATGTCGTCGCGCTCCAGTTCGCGGCTCGTGATGTCGTCGCCCGCGAGCAGAACAAAACGGAGCAACAAATCGCCGGAGCTGGAAAAAATGTCGCTCATGGGATGAGGTCTTCGATGGCGTGGTTCGAGGCGCTTATTGTCGCCGCAAAGGCGGCCTGCGCGTTTGCAAAGAGGACTGCCTGGTCGCCGAGCGCCGACGCCACAGCGGCCGCAACGCCCTCGGCGCTGTCCGCGGGAAACCCGACCGCCGCGGCGATCAGTTCGTCGCCGCTTTCCTTCTGCGTCCGGTAATTCGGGCCGAAGACCACCGGAATGCCGAATTGCGCCGCGTCCCACATGTTGTGGCCGCCGGTGTCGTCGAAGGTGCCTCCCACGAAAGCGACATCGGCGATTTTATACATGGCCTCCATCACGCCCATTTTTTCCACCATGCACACGTCCCAGCCTGCTTCGGCGGCGGCGTCGGTCAGGCGCTTCACGCCGTTGCCCAATTCGGCGGCGAGCGCGTCTGCGTCCCTGAGGTGCCGCGGCACCACGATGCACTTGACGGGAAACGACATGCGCCTGAGCGCGGCAAGCGCTCCGGCGATCACGTTGCCTTCGCCCGGATGCAAGCACCCTGCCGTGATGCAGCGCTCGCCGGCCGCAAGGCCCATTTCTTTCCGGAGCGCTGCGCGCTCTTCCGCGGAAACCGGATGGACCGCGGCGGAGCGCTTCAGGTTCCCGGTCACGCGAATGCGCGAGAGGGGAACGCCGAGCCTTGCGAACCGGTCCGCATAGGCCTGGTCCTGCGCAAGGACGATGTCGGGGTGACAGAACAGGGGGGAAAGGAGCCATGCAAACCGCCGGTACCAGATCAGCGATTCCTCTTCGATGCGGGCATTCACAAGCCCCACGGGAACGCCCGCCATAGCGCAGGCCCACAGCATGCAGGGCCAGAGCTCAGTCTCAAAAATCCACACGCGGGATACGCGGTATGTTGACAATACGGAGCGCATGAGCCGCACCGAATCGAGCGGGAGGTATCCCGCGGCGACGACGTCCGGGCCGGCCGTCCGCGTGAGGTAGTCGACGCCGGTGCGCGTGGTTGCGGTAACCAGATAGCGCCGGCCGGGGTGCTTCGATCTGAGAATATCGAGAAACCGCGCCAGCAGCTTGGCCTCC
>DATFYJ010000223.1:0-6909 GCA_035315105.1 Chitinivibrionales bacterium | reverse complement strand
AGAGACTTCCCACCGAGGCGCAATGGGAATACGCGGCGCTCGCCGGCCGACAAGCCCAGTACTCCTGGGGAGACGAACCTCCCTCGCCCCGAAGATGCCCGCTGACGCCGGCAAACAGTCCGGCAAAAAGCGCATCGTATGCTCCGAACCCGTGGGGACTGTACGACATGACCGGCAACGTGTGGGAATGGACCGCAGACCACTACGATCCCGAGTATTATGCATTCTCGCCCCCATCCGACCCGCAGGGCGCCGACGCGGGCCAGTACCGGGTAATACGCGGCGGCGGCTGGTATTCGACGCAGCAGCAGCTCCGGATCAAGAACCGCCACTGGTTCGAACCCAATTTCGGGGAAGTGAGCATTGGATTCAGATGCGCCCGTTGACAAAGGCATTTGTCGCTTTGTGTCTGGGGGCGTGCGCGTTTGCCTGCCCCGCGGCCGCGGTGCAGGTGCGCAGCGTGGACCGCGACGGCAGGTCGGTCCAGCTCGACGGATTTCTGCTTGAGTGGAACAAGCGCGACGCGGCGCCTCTGTCGAAAGACTCGCTCTGGGTGTATGACGTGCTTAACACACGCGAAGGCCTCACCGGGTATTTCGCGTCCGCCGGACGCGCAAGGTGCGGGCTCTGGAAATTCCGGTTCCTGCCGCACCGCCTCTCGCCCTATTGCTTTATGGAAATGCGGGCCTCGCTCGATTCCCTGAAGCCGTTTTACAGAACCGCCCCGCTTGCCGGCACGGCGGCAGGCGGCATCGCTGCAGAATGGGTTATCCCCTGGGACAGCATCTGGCACGACTCGACGGGCGCCTATCAGGTGGGCGTATTCGCCTTCGACACGTGCGGCGACACCATCCCGCCGCTCATCCTTACGGGCCGGGTCTATCACCGGAAAGATGCGCCGTGGGGCGGTGTTTACACGAAAGCCGTTTTCCTTGGCGCCATGATGGTCATGCTCTTCTGGATGCAGCGGAAGACGCGGAAGAAGAGGAGAATCAGGCGGTGGAGACCGCCCCGGGGAGACGACGCAGGCGGCAACGGCGGCGGGTTGACAGTTGATAATGTGCCTTGACAAATCAGCGTCCTGCCGGCCCGCTCCGCGCAACCCGCATCCCGCAATAATGTCCCGGTTTCCTCGTAGTCTTCCGTCGCTCTAAAGTATTTTATTTCCTAAAGGAAATTCCGCTCAGGTCAACATGCCAGCATACCACGATTTCAAACGCGCGCTGCTGTGCGCGTGTTTGAACACCGCATTTTACGCCGTTTTCACGGCCGCAGCGACCTTGCCTGCCGACACCACCGCAGCGTCCGCCGCCACGGTTTCGAGCGACACGATCCGGCAGAAGACTACGATCCCGGTTGCCCCCGTAAAGGCAAAACGGTCGGCCGCGGCAAAAGACACGACGAAGAAAGCCGGAGGGAAGGGCGTGCTCGACACCGTGTACTACGGCGCCGACGGCGGGTACATCGACTACGACGTGGAGAACAAGCGGCTCAACCTCATCGGCAATGCGGTGGTGAAGTACCAGGACATCACGCTCAACGCGGACTCGATAACCTACTTAATGGACGACGGCCTGCTTGTCGCATCGGGCAAACCGCAGCTCGTGGAGAAACGCGACACCACGGTCGGTGAATCCATGGTGTACAACATCAAGACGAAACGCGGGCGCGTGAAATACGCGAGCGCGCACATGGACGACGCCTACTTCAACGGCAATAAGATTGTCAAAGCGGAAAATAACGATCTTTACATCGAGGAAGGCAACTACACCACCTGCGCGTTCGTCGACACGCCCGATTATTTCTTCTACGGAAAAACCGTCAAGGTCGTTCCCAACGACCAGGTGATAAGCAGGCCCGTGGTGTTCGCGCTCGGCGACGCGCCCGTGGCATGGCTCCCGTATTTCATTTTCCCGCTCGAACGCAACCGCAAGAGCGGCTTTCTCACTCCCATCTGGGGCGGACACCCCGAATCGGGAGGCTATCTTGACAATCTGGGATACTACTTCGTGCCCAACGAGTACGTGGATTTCACCGCGTGGGCCAAGATCATGGAGTTCAACAATTTCGTTTTCAACGGCGCCACCCGGTATTCGCGCAAGTACTGGCTGAGCGGCTCGCTCACGGGACAATACGCCAACAGCGGAACCTTTCTCACCAGGAGCCAGCAATGGTCCCTGGACTACACGCACAACCAGAACATCACGCCCGACGGCAACACCACGCTGTCGGGCCGCGGAAGCATGGTGGGCACCAATTCGTTCTACACCACCTATTCCGAGGATTCGACCCAGATCCTCAACCAGAACCTCAACGCGAACATGTCTCTGTCGCAGAGAATTCCTGCCATCAACGGAAGCGCCAACATCACCTGGAACAGGAGCCAGAACCTGACCACCGGCGAAATAACCGAGGATTTGCCGAACGTCAACTTCAGTCTTCCGTCGCGCCCCCTCATCCCCTTCACGCCGAAAGAAAACGTGCCGGACAACGAAAAGAACGAGGAGGCGTGGTACAACAAGATCTTCTATTCCTATCAGGCAAGCGGCATCCTGCGCAACTACACCGGCGCGGGCGACACCGGCGAGTCCTACCACAAGAAGGCCGTCGCGCAATCGTTCAGCCTGTCCTCGCCGCAGTCCGTGTTCAAGTACCTCACCATCAATCCGAATTTCTCGGCGAGGATGTCGTCGTTCGACAGTTATATGGACACTGCGACCATAGGAAACGATACGATCACGACGTACACGTACGACACCCTCACGCGGGCCCAATTGCTCGCCCGTACGCAGCCGACCGTGGTGGTGGACACCATTGTCATGCTCAACGACTCCACGAAGCTGTACGATACCACGTACCAGGCCATCGACAGCACCATCGTGCGCCAGAGGCCGCAGCACAAACTCCACAACAACTGGGCCAGCGACTACAACTGGAACGCCGGCGTGAGCCTGAGCACGAACCTCTATGGAATATATCCCATTCACCTCTTCAACTTTGCAGGGCTCAGGCACACCTTTACGCCCACATTGAGCTACACGTACACGCCGGAGCACTCGCAGGACAAGATATATACCCCGATTGAGCCTTACGACCCTGCCAAGCCAAAACCGAGCCAGAGCGTGGGCATCAACCTTTCCAACGAATTGCAGGGAAAGATTCTTGACAAACCGGCCGCCCCGGGTGAAAAGCCGGCGGAGAAGAAATTCCAGATCCTTACCGCCACCCTGTCTACCTCGTACGATTTTGAGGCCGCGTCGAGAAAATTCAGCGACCTCACCCTTTCGGCAAACACCGGCTACGAGATCGTGCACGTCCAGTACAACTCGACCTTCTGGATGTACGACCAGAACAACAGGCTCTCCCTTCCCCTTCTTCACCAATACAGCATCGGAATCTCGCCGTCGAGCTCACTCGGTCTGCACGGAACCCTGTGGGAAGGCGACAAGATCGCAGCAGACAGCCTCATGCCGAAATTCGACCTGCACTATCAGAGGGCCGGGCCGCAGCAGTGGCAGGCGGGCATAAGCCCGACCTACACGTTTTCGCAGTCGCGGACGTCGCCCGCCGATCCCTTCGTGACCACCAAACAGTACAGCCTGAGCACATCCGCATCCGTCAACTTCACCCGCAACTGGTCGGTATCGTGGAGCAGCACCTACAACTTCGTGACCAACCAGCTCGTGGATCACGACGTGCATTTCCACTACGAACAGGAGTGCTGGGACATGCGCTTCGACTGGCGGCCGGCGGGGTATAATCCGGGATATTATTTTCTCATTAATATAAAGAAGATACCGGAAATCAAGTGGGAACAGCGGAATGATTAATAAATAATTCCGAGGAGAAGTGAAGTCTCTCTCAAATCTTTACAAAAGAAATGGGCGTTCCCCGAGCCTGGGCCTAAACGCAGGCTCGGGTCGGTCTCCCTCCGGGCTCGGCCATTGCCTCGTTGCCGCCTGCCACAAGGGCCCTGCGGGCCGTGGTCAGGCGGCAATGCGCTCCAGCGCACCCCTCCGGTCCACCTAACGCGCGGCAACAGAATTCTATTCAGTCAACTGATATTTCTCGCGCCAATCGGCATCCGCAGGAAATAAGCCATACCTCATTCTGCGAACTCCTCAACTTTTCAACTATTCAACTTATCAACTTCTTCCAGGGGGCACCCACGGGCGACTGTTGTAAAGTAAAATGGTCTTCCACTTTGTCACTTTGTTACTTTGTATCTTTGTCTCTATCTTTGGCGGCACCCACGTGGAGCAGTTGACAGGATTGACGTGGACAACGATTGAATTGACATTCAGATTCTATATCTCTCGCACAATTCTTCACTCGCCGGCTCGACCTCAACTACTTTCTTCTCATCACCCTTTGTCAAAACAATCACACTAACATCCTTGGTTCTCTCTCGGGTATATTTCGCAAAGATCGAGCATACAAGCTTCATTTCCTCTTCTGTCGCCTCACCTCGCACAAGTCCCACAGGACCGGGAATGTCGCGCAACAGCAGCTGGGTGTCCTGTGGAAGCCGGAGAGAATCGACGGGGCTGTTTTCCGCATCGTCGCGCGCCTGGACAAACCGGAGTTTCGGGTTCAGCCGGAAATGCCTGCCGTAGGCAAGCAGCTTGAAATCGTTAAGAGAGAAATCGGCATTGTTTTTCTCCAAATCGGCATAACGTTCGGCCGTGCGCACATTCGTGAGCAGGCACCCACCCGCGGGCGACGGGTACGACAGCCCGAACCGGGCCGCATAGGCTATCTGGCCCTTGCGTCCGCGTCCCCAGAAGTCAAGCATATCTTCGCGCCTGATCCACCCGCGCTCCTCGGGAAGGGAAGCCTTGAGGATCTTGGCGCACAACGGCCGCACGATCATGCCTTTGAGGCCCGACTGATTTTCTATTATGTCAAAGCATTCCCGGCGCTGCGACATGGGCCGCTGGCCAACCACCTCGCCCGTGGCGATGAACGATGCGCTGGTTTCGGCCATGATGACGGCTGCCTTTTTGAACCGGTGAATCCTGCAGTCGATGCAGGGGTTCACGTTCTTGCCGAACCCGAACTTGCGCGCCTTGAACATGTCAAGGTATTCCTGGCCCTCCTCCTCGATGCGCAAAGGAACGTTGAGCCCGGCGGCGCGGGCCTTGATTCCGTCGTGCGAAAGGCCGAACGCGGAATAGAACGGCAGCACGTAATTGAGCGCGAGCACGTCGAACCCGAGATTCATAAGAAGGTGAACGGCAATGGTCGAATCGAGCCCGCCGGAGAACATGACGATGCATTTCATGGGGTAAAAAATACGTTCACCGCAAAGGCGCGAAGGACGCAAAGAAAACAAATCCAAGAAGAAAATTCACCATGGAGGCACGGAGGACACGGAGAAGAGAAAAGATGATGATGCAATGGGGAAAAGTTCGGGTTGTAGGGGATTTGCATCGCACGCGAGGAGGAGGTAATTTTTTAATGATCGACCAGCAAGGAAAACTCTTGTATACCAGACCCAATCGCCGAGAAATCGCCGCCATCATTCCGGCATTTGACCACGATCTTATCGTGATCGGCATCAGAAAGTATTTCAACGAATTGAAGGTACCGATAATTGACGAAAGGCACAGCCCCGAAGGAGATGAATGGAACTTTATGTACGACGAGAGGCTCAACCGACTTTATCTTGAGAGGAAGGAAAGCACGTTCGCGCTGACCGGGGATGTGTCCGATACCATTATTGCCGCCCTCACCAAACTATTCGGCAAAATGCCGATCAAACTTGATAGATAGGATTCATCAATCACCATGAATCATTGTATCGCGCTCTTCCCGGTCGCACTCTATTTCGTCGTCGGCCTCATCTCCCTTGTCATGGCATTCAAGAGCCTTTTCGCGAGAAAATTCCTCCCCTTCCACGAATCCGCCGCCAAAAAATCGTGGAATGACCTTGACAAACCGCTCCAGTCCGTTGTCATCACGCTCCTTCGGATAAGCGGGCTTGGCTTTCTGGTCGTCGGCCTGGTTCTCATCGTTTTTCCTATTGTCAACATTTACCTACACGACATCTTTGCCGCCTTTGCAATTCCCGGAGCAGCCCTTGTCTACTGTATCGGACTCTTCCGGGCCAATTTCAACCTCTACAAACAAACCGGCACCGAAACGCCGTGGAAGGGAAGCCTTGCCGCGGCTGGGGCACTCGTTATCGGCATCATCCTTTCTATTCTGTCATATTTGTAAACGCTCATCCTAGGACCGTTCAATGAACTCTCATCCGGGAATGTCGCAGAAGGGATTCGAGAACCTCCACGGTGGAAAAGCGCCCTGGGACATCGGCAGGCCGCAGAAGGAATTCGTGGACCTGTTCAATGTAACTCTTCCGAAGTCGCCGGTGATCGACATCGGCTGCGGCAGCGGCGAGCTGTCACTTTTCGCGGCTTCAAAGGGCTGTTCGGTCCTCGGCATCGACTTTTCCCAGACCGCAATCGAGCTGGCAAAAAGAAGAGCTCTTGATGAAGGATCACCCGCTTCCTTTGAGGTCCGTGACACATTCTCGCTTCCGCAACTGAAAAGGAAATTCGCCACCGTGCTGGACTGCTGTTTTTTCCACGTCCTGGATGATCCATCACAAACACGCTACGAGCAAGTCATGCGGGAAATCATCGAACCTGAAGGTATGATATACATGCTCTGCTTCAGCAGGCAGTTTCCGCACCCCGGCGCTCCGCGCGCCGTGAACAGGCCGGACATAGAAAAAACCTTCGGCCCGGGGTGGACGATCGTGAGTATAGAGCCGAGCGTTGTGGAGGTCACGCTCGCTCCGCAAGGACTGCCGGGAACGTTTGCGTGTTTGCAAAAGAACGTGGAATAACCAATAGGCGGATTGTTCCGGATGCATATTGTTGCGGCACGCACTGTCTTCTTCTG
>DATFYJ010000222.1:0-4627 GCA_035315105.1 Chitinivibrionales bacterium | reverse complement strand
TTCTTGACAACAGAGTATACGTTGGCCGGCACGTACACCTTGTCGGTGATATGCATCCACACCTTGCGGACGAGTCCGCCGTCGGCCTGGCCGAAGCGGAACGCCCCGGAGATCGCCTCAACATACGTGCCGCCGTTGTTGTTCACCTTGACGGCCAGCACGTTGTCGGTGCCCCCGAATTGCACATTCGGCGTGATGTCGACAACAAAAGGAATGAAACCGTTCACATGCGTGCAAAGAGGGTTAATCGCACTGTTTCCGGGAATAAACGTGCCGTTGATGTACACGGCGGCACCGGTGTTCGCGCCTTCGAACTCGACGAACACCTTGCGCGCCGAATACGCCGGGTCAAGCGTGAAGTGTTTGCGGTACCACATGGTGCCGCCGTACTGATTGCCGCCGCCGCTTATCATGTTGGTGTATGCTTCGCTTTCATTGACACAATGCGGTATGCCGACGTCCGTCCACCCGCCGTCGCTCAAACCGACCGTCTGGGCGTTTATGGGATCGCCTTTTGTGAACTTCCATGGCGTGATACCCATGTTGATGTCAAGCCTGTTGCTCGCCTCCCCTGTGTAGGTTTGGGCGAAACACCACGCGGCGACTACGAGAACGACGCCTACAGCCAGCAGTTTCCTTGTCATGTGCAATCCCCCTTTTTGTTAATTGGCAACAATACTTCTTTTAATCGCTTAATGGATGAAGGAATAAAATGGTTGGTACTCCCCATCCATCAATAATATATCAAAGAAATAGATCTAACACCAAGAAATCTGGTGGGGAAACCGCTATTAGTTTCTCACTGCCTAATTTGAATCGAGCAAAAAGCAGGGCGTTCCCCTGGCCCTCCTCAATAGACCAGAATAAATAATTGGGCGCCCCGCTGCTTCCCAGCGGCGGCCCTCCTTTCAGGCTCGGCCTTCGGCCTCGTTGCCGCCTGTCCTTACTGCCTTCGTCGAGGGATCAGGCGGCAATCCCGCCTTGGCGGGGCCATTTTTTCCAGTCCGGCCTGGCGCGCGGCAGAAGAAGTCTATTCCGTCTAGTTTCTCTATTGCGCCAATCGCAAAACTCAATACAACCCAGGATGTTTTTTCCCCAATCCCGCAATCAACCGTCAACTTTCAACCATTCTTCTCGGTGCCCCCGCAGCCGAAGCTTCTTTCTCGCAAATCAACTTCATTGGGGGCTACCCACGGGTGTGGGTCCAGACAACCGGCATTTTTTCTACACTAAAAATCAACACGCCGGTTGGCTGGACCCCAGGGGGACGACCCTTGTGACCCTTGGAAATCCCTGACGAGGGAGAAGTACACTCCTTCGAGTGCTTCGAAGCGTCGCCCGACGGGGTACACTTCCCCCACCAAAACATCTTCATTTTTACTTAACAACCACTACCCTCTTTGCCGCCATGGCCTGCCCACCGACAACAACCTTAACAAAGTAGACACCCTCACCCATCGTCTTGGCGGAGCCGGTCATTTGGACGGGGTGCCATCCCGAGAGCTGCCGCGAGCACGGAATCCTCAGCACGACCTTCCCGCTTGCGTTGAGGATGTCGACGGAAACATCCGATGCTTGACTGATGAAATACCTCACGAGGCCGCCCGCCGCCATAATGCGAACATCCGGCAGTGCGGCAAGCACCGGAGCGTGCACGGGAACGGCAGCCGCGGTGATGATGTCCTTGGCCGGATCAATGGTGTAGGAAACCGTTCCCGTGGTAAGATTGGTTGCAGACGCGGTGACCGTCACTGTGCCGGGCGTGAACCTTGACTTCACCGCAATCTTCTGAAGGCCGCCTTCGGCCTGCAAGGTGGGATCGAGCGGCGAGCGAAAGGTAAGCGCGCCGTTAAAAACATATGCCTGTGTGCCGCCGCGATATTCCACGTCGCCGGCGGTAACCGCAAAGGTAATGTCGTTGTTCGCCGTAGGGCACCACACGCCGTTTGCATCAACTACGGTCGCAAGGATGAACGCGGCGTCGGAACCGTTCGCGGTTATCTGGAACGCGCTCCCGTCCGGCCGCACCAGCGCAGGCTCGACCGTGAGTTTTACTGCCGCGGGGGCGCCGGCCGTCACCTTCTGGTCGGTGCAGAGAACCTGTCCCGCCTTGTTGATGCCCTCCGCCTTGAGCGTTCCCGCAGTCCAGGCCAGGTTGTCCCAATGGACCTGGAACGGCAGCGTGATATTGGCCTGTCCGTCATCCTGATCGTCGGCGGTCCCGATCCACGGATTACGTGCCTTGGTGCCCTGGCTTACGCCGTTTATGGACAGCCGCACGCTGTCGCAGTTGGAGAATGCATTTACCCGCACGCTCCCCGTGCGATTCCAGTGATGGGCAAGGTACACCGCGGGCTTGGTCGTGTCCCATGCGACGGTGTATATTTTGTAAAGCAGCTTGGGGATGCGGCTCGCGTCCATCATGGCGGTGCCTATCGACCTCACCTGGGTGCCGGTCAACCCTTCGAGAAAATTGCCGTCCTCACCGCATTCCTCGGCAAGATACCACTGCACCAGTCCGAAGCACTTGTTCTGAATGCTGCGTTTCCAGTTCTGCACGTATTGCTCAGCGTGGGCGATTTCGAAATCGTAGGCAAACCGCGCCGCGCCGCGCGACCACGCCTCCGCGCCCCACGACGGGCACAGGGGGTGCGCAGCCTTCACTCCTATTTCGCAACCGGTCATGGTGCATGCGGCAAGGTCGCCGGGCGGGAAAGGATCACCACGCACCGCCTGAACGTGCGGCGTGAGAGAGTCCCATTGCTTTGCAAGCGCCCGCAACTGATCGCAGAACGTCGGGTCTATGGGCCCGTTGCTGGCTTCCCATGCAAGGATGGAGGGGTGATTCCTGTCACGTATCACCATGTCCCTGTGCAGTTCCGATTTGAGCGTCTTTGTGTAGGTCGGATCGTTGTAGCCAGCGAGGCCGTTGGTGGAAAACGCGCCCTCGCCCTCGCCGCTCGGCTGGACAACCATCACGCCGTACTCGTCGCAGGCTGCAACGTATTCCGGGCTGCACGAGGAATGGCCGGGCCGCCAGAGCCTGCCGTTGCACGCGGCCACGAGGCTCACGTCGCGCCACTGCTGCTCTTCGGGAATGGCGGTGCCCAGGGCAGGATAATCGTACCTGCCCGCCGCGCCCCACAGGAAATGCTGGTGACCGTTGATATAGGGATAGTTGGCGTCCCAGGTGATGGTGCGGATCCCGAGCGGGCTGGTAAAGACGTCCACGGTGGTGGCGCCGATCTTTACAATATGGTAAACCTTGTGCAGGTACGGCTTGCCGTACGGGCTTGCGTTGGGATACCAGAGGTGCGGGTTGAGAATGGTGGCGGTCTGATCGAACAGGTACGTCTGGCCCGCGGTGATGGTCTGCGTACTGGTGAGCGACGACACCACGGTGCTGGTGGCGTCCACGATTTTGGTGGTGAGACTTACGGTCTGGTCGGTCGCGCCTTCGTTCTGAACGTTTGTCTGGATGCGAACCGTAGCCTGCGCGTCGGACGCTGCCGTGGTGGCAACATAGGTTCCCCATTTGTTAAGCACCGAGTAGATGTTGAGCGGCACATGGACCGGGTCGGTGATGTGCATCCACACCGGACGGAACATGCCGCCACTGCCCTGCCCGAACCGGAAGCTTCCCGAAAAATGCGGATCGCTCCAGATGTCCTGTGTCTTGGTGACGTAGCAGGCCATCACGTTGGGCACGCCGCCGAAATGCACGTACGGGGTGATGTCGACCACGCACCCGATAAAGCCGATCACGTGCGTGGCCTTGGGATTGTAGGCGCTGTTGCCGGGCAGGAAATGTCCGTTGATATACGCCGCAATTGCGTAGTGCGCGCCCTCGAATTCCACGAACACCTTGCGACCCGTATAGCTTGCGTCGAGGGTGAAATGCTTGCGGTACCACGACGGCCCGTTGTAAAACGACCCGTCACCCCCGCCGCTCTGCTGGTTGATGAACGTGTCGGAATCGTTCATGCAGTGAGGGATACCAACGTCCTTCCATGCGGCGTCGTTGAAGCCTGAATCGCTCGCTCCCACCGGATTCGCCTTTATAAATTTCCACGGCGTGGCGCCGAAGTTGATGGTAACGCGGTTGCTGGCCTCGGGCGTGTAGGTTTCGGCATAGCAGGCTATTGCCGCAACGCACGCAAGCAGCCATACTGCTGAAAGACGCTTTGCGATCATGGGCTCTTCCCTTCCGGTTGAAATTGTTGGGTTGACGGGAATCCTATGTTTCTGCGATTGGAACGTCGATTGATGATATATAATATAAGGTTAAACCAGGATAAAGTGTGGCGCGGAAATGTCTCCTGTTCACGGGAGTGAACAAAGGTCAAGGACGTAACGGCACCGTGCCCGTATGAGTCCAATCCGGCGATCCCTCATGCAGCAAGGCACTCGTCTCAATCCGGAGCATTGCATGCCGTACCGCGTGATGCGCCGCTGCCCGGCGGCGCGGGACGTTCTCATACCGTTTCGGTCGCGGGTTTTTGCTGTGATCCTGTTGCTGGCGCTTCTTCCTTCCCCGTTACTGCCGGGCATGAGTGTTGTTCCGGACAGCCGCGTTTCGGCGTGGAATCAGGGTGACCGGCTCATGGATGCCGGAAATATCCTTCAG
>DATFYJ010000221.1:0-2629 GCA_035315105.1 Chitinivibrionales bacterium | reverse complement strand
TGTCCACGCCCAACGAGGCCTACTTTACACGGTGCGACCACATGATCCAGTCCGCCGCGTCGCACGGGATTACCGTGGTGCTTGACCCGTGCGAGACCGGCAGTTTCCTTTCGGTCATGAAACAGAACGGCGTGGCCAAGTGCAGGGCGTACGGTCGCTACCTTGGCAACCGGTACAAGACCTTCGACAACATCGTCTGGATGAGCGGAAACGATTTCCAGGACTGGAGCGACGCCTATTCGGACTCGGTGGCAACGGCGGTGGCGTTGGGGATCAAGGACAACGACACGCGGCATCTGCACACGGTTGAGCTGGATTACGTGGTGAGCGGGTCGCTCGACGACCCGAACTGGGCGGCCATTGTGGGGCTCGACGCCTCGTACACCTATTATCCGACCTATGCCCAGGTGCTGCTCGACTACAACCGCGCGCTCGGGAAGATGCCGGTTTTCCTGGTGGAGGCGAATTACGAGTTTGAGGGCAACAACGGCATCATGACGACAATCAAAGTGCTGCGCGAGCAGGTGTACTGGACCATGCTTTCGGGCGCAACAGGCCACCTGTACGGCAATGGCTACACCTGGCCGTTCAAGTCCGGCTGGAAAACGCATTATGACACGCCGGGCGCGACCCAGGTCGGATACGCCAAGACGTTTTTCGATGCGCGGCCGTGGTGGACCCTCGTGCCCGACCAGGCGCACACGGTTTTGACAAAGGGCTACGGCACGTTCGCCTCGACCGGCTTCGACCTGGCGTCCAACGACTATGCCACAGCGTCCGTAAGCGCAGACAGCTCGTTTGTTGCGGCCTACCTTCCGTCAAGCAGAACGGTCACGGTCGACATGAGCAGGCTGAGGCCGCTGGTCACCGCGCAGTGGTTCGACCCGTCGAACAATACCTATGCCGCAATTGCGGGCTCGCCGTTTGCAAACACAGGCACGCACGATTTCACGCCTCCCGCAAAAAACAACGGGGGCGACGGAGATTTTGTGCTGGTGCTTGAATCCGGCATTGCCTCGGCAAACCAGGTCCCTTGCGTAAAGAACAGCACCGCCTTGTGCACTATTGAGCACACGGCGCAAGGGCTTCGTATCATTCTTGACAAAAGGATTGCGCCTTCTTCCCTGAAGCGCGCCGCGCTGTTCGACGGGCGAGGGAGAATGGTGAAATGTCTGTTCCCGTCGGTCAATAATGGGTCGTTGCCTTCGGCAGGGTTTTTGGTAAAGGCTGATCAATTGCCCGCGGGTATTTATGTTTTCAGGGCGGAATTGGTAGGAAGGAACGCTGAGATGAAAGTGGTTGTCGGAAGATAGTGTGACATGATTTTACGGGGTGACGCAAGGATGCGCAGAAGCTAGAGTTTGTCAAAGGGTTGAAAGCGAATCCGTCTTCCGAACTACTTTGTCGTTTTGCAACTCTGTTTTTTGTCTTATTCCCCCTTTTCAAGGGGGTGCGGCGTCCTCGATTGGGTTTTCAGCCGTTTTGATTGACAAGTGACATGTTGGGGTGCGGGCCTGTTGCCCCGCGTTAAGTGGACCGGAGCTTGGGCCCGACCAACGGGAGGAAATAGCCCCGCAAGAGCGCATTGCCGCCTGACCACGGCCCGTAGGGCCCTCGTGGCGGGCGGCAACGAGGCGAATAGCCGAGCCCGGAGCGAGACCGACCCCGAAGGAAAAGGCGCAAGAGATTGCGCCTTTTCCTTCGGGGGAACGCCCAGCTTTTTCTTATCTCTTTACTAAAATCCCTGCAATCCGCAGCACCTAATACATTCCGGCATCAAACCCTTTATGGACAACATCTAAGCCTTTTTTCCTTCCTTTCGCAACAGGAGGTACTGCTCATACTGTTCCGGATACATTTTCTTCATGCACTCCGGGCAGATCCCGTGCGAAAAATCGGCCGTGCTGTGCGCCGAGACGTATTCCTCGACCCGCTGCCAGTATCCCTGGTCGTTCCGGATCTTTTTGCAGGACGCACATATGGGAATAAGCCCGGATAGCGTCTTGACGCTGGCGAGTGATGTCTCGAGTTCCGCCGTGCGCTCCTTCACTCTTCGCTCGAGTTCCTGCGCGTAGGTCTTTTCCTTGTTGTACAGTGCGGAAAAATCGTGCTGGATCAGATAATCCATGGTGAGGATCACCGCGAGGAACGAGTATTCGAGGAGGTAAATCGACTTGATGAGTCCCGCGCCCACGAGGATATCGTTGACGTTGGCGAGAAAAAAGACGGTCAGGCTTGCCTGGACAAAGGGAAACGTCCAGTCCTTGTACTTTCTGAAACCCCGCCAGAAATAGGCATACGAGACGACAATCCCGGCCACAAGAACCGCGTAAAACGCCATGAACATCGGACCGGGTTGAAGTTCGATGTACTCGACAAGCATCGGCCCAATGGAGAAACTCTTGGGCGCGCGTGCGCTCAGATGGAGGAAAAGGGGCGAGTTGACCCACGATGCGAAAATGAAGAGCGCGTAGCCGGCGAGAAGGGTCCACAAAACTGCCGTGAACTTCTGGTGAAACAGCTTGGTCACAAAGAAGAGCGTCCAGCAGGCGATGCAGGCTATGGAGCAGAACTGGCCGCGCTGGAACCAGATGCTTGTCTCGAAACGCTCTGAGTTGTACAGGAGCGC
>DATFYJ010000220.1:0-5108 GCA_035315105.1 Chitinivibrionales bacterium | reverse complement strand
CATGACTATGGTGTTGAGCGCTTACTTAACAAACGCTTCAAGTTTCATGCCGTCAAGAGATACGTTGTCGAGATACATCGTGATGGTGTCTCCCGGATTGTTCTGCGGGGTGTACGCGATGAAATAGATTATCTGAATTGTGGGGGCCACCTGCGCCCAGGTGTAGCCCTGCTGGAACGCGGGGCTGTTCGCCGGAAGCCTCAGGGAATCCACCGGGATGGTAACCGGGGTCCAGGCTGCCGGAAGCGGCAGCACGCAGGAAAACTGCTGCCAGGTATTGCCGTTGACCGAATCCACCATTTTCGAATAGAACCTTACTTCGACGGTCCCCGTGCCCTTTGCCATAAAGGAGAGGGCGGTTAAATTTGACAAATCGTAATTTAACGAGTCCTTTCCGAGAAAAAAGCCCATGAGCGCCCACGGGCCCGCGCTTTGCGGATCAAGAGTGTACACGGCGCGCATGCTCTGGCCCGCATAAGCCTCGGCACCGGTGACGAAACTCAGTGAGATGGTGGAATGTCCATTTGCAACACTGTCGTTTACCGTATACCACCAGCCATCGCCGATGGTCCTGCCGATATTGGTTTGAAACTGGCCGACGGAAAAATCGTCAACCAGAACGCGGTTGACAGGCGCGGACAGGGTCTGGCCCGTTACCGTGGCGCCTGAGCTCACCTGGACCGAAGCGCCCAGGGAGCGCTGCCGCGATCCGGCGATGTCGGTGCCGGTGACAACCACGTACGCGCCCTCTGCAAGCGCGGGGAAGGAATAGCTCTTGTCCGCGTTTACCGCCACTCCGTATGAGCTGCCGGACAATGCAAGCGCCTGCGGTGTTCCCGCGTCAGGCTGCACGGTGCCGGAAAGCGCTGCATAGGGCTTGAGTCTGAACTGGTACATGGTGTCTTTTGTGCTGTCGACCAGCGTGCCGAAATCACGCGCCAGAAGGCCCTCGTCCCGGCTGTCAATCTGAAGGTTCCAGCCCTTGGAGACGGGCCGCCGTATCGTAAAAGCGCCTGCCGCGTCGGTGCGCGCGCTGTCAAGAACCACCGGTTGTCCGTTGATGATGTCGGCAAGCCAGCCGGCGTTGTCGATGATCTGCACCCGCGCACCGGACACCGGTGCATCGGCGCTGGAATGCACCATGCCCGACACCTTGGTGTTCGGGTAGTCGGTGCCGCTTCCGGCGACATTTACCACGCACCCCGACAACAGAGCGGAGCAGATGGACGCGCCGAGAATTGCCAGAATCAACTTTCCCTGCTTATTCATTGGTGCTTCCCCGTTCTCCCCCCGGCCGGCCGATTTTCATGACCGGGAACAACTGTATATTCAGCGAGACTATTCTGTCGGCGGATTCCTTTTGATCATCTCGCCTGAGAAATTCCTTGCGCAGGGCGTCGATCTTTGCGCAGAGATCGCTGTACGATGCCTTGCTGATTCCCTTTATGGTCATCGAGACATGGCGCTCGTCTTTCGGCATTTCCTCCATGGCATGAATGGATGCCTCGATGAGCGTCCTTTTCACATCGTTCACCACGGGGTGCGGCATGTCCTCGTAGGAAATTGCGCCCTTGTCGGCGGGACGGTACTGGCCGGTGGCCTTGTCGTGCACGAGCATGCCCCATTTGACCAGCTTTGCAAGCGCCTGGTTCACTTCATGCGTGGAAAGTCTCAGATTGACAAGTGCGTTCACGATTTCCTTCGGCGAAGAAACCGACCCTTTGCACACGACATACTCCCTTATCACCGGATACTGCCACGACGCGAAATATTCCAGCGTGCGGTTCTCGAGCATCGTGGAAAGGTTGTTTTTCCGGAGCTGCGCGAGACGTTCGAACATAGGCGTTTTATCAGCAGGCTTCCTGCACTGTTCCTTTTGTGCGAGCAGCTTGAAATATTCCTTTTCGTTGCCGCGGAGCTCGAGCGCCTTGACAAATCCAACGACATGGCTGCGGCCTATTTTTTTCCTTCGCGCAATGACGTCGGAGAGGAATGCATTGGCGTTGATCCCGGCCCTGGCAAGAAATGCTCGCTGGGTGAGCCCAAACCGCTTTGCATACGAATACCAATCGCGTATGAAGTCCACATGGTCTTCGTAAATGAAGATGGGGGTGTTGAGGCGGTTCTTTTTCATGGTGAGGCCTGGGGGATAATATAATGACAAAATCTTGAAAAAGCAAATAGAATAGTAACTTTAACATATAAGTTATTGATTTATAATGATGATAAGATCTGCTGATGAAATAAATGGGTATATAATTGGTGAGAAAACCCTAGGATTTTTTAATTTTAATGAAGTGTGATACAGTAATAGATATAGTGGAGACTTGGCAGCTCCATCAACTGCCAACACAAATAGAGATTGCTTTACTTCGCTCGTAATAACCCTTTTATAAATCCACAATTCTTTGTGGGTGCCGCCACAACAATGCATGGTCTTGCATCTGCTTTATCAAGGCGGCCACCCAGGAGGGGGTAGCGGAGGACCGGCCGCACATCTCCAGATTGCTGGATTGTAAATTGGCGCGGCTGGCCCGGAGCGAGGGGGATACCTCCCCCGCCTAGCTGCTCTTTCATCTTTTACACATGAAATAAATACTTTAATCGTCAAATCCCCTCCTCATCCAGCTTTTGACATTCAATAATGTATATTCTTAAGATTATAGGTTTCTGCCTGTTATCTGCAGATATGTCGACCCAATGTCCGGGAAAGGGAACCCCATGAAGGACATAAACATAGGCCTGGTCGGCGCGGGAGTTGTGGGCGGCGGCGTGGTGAAAATGCTGTCGCAGAAGGCGGCCTATTTCCGCGAAAGCCTGGGTCTACCGCTCGTTCTCAAGCGGATTGCAGACAAGGCGGCCAACCGCTTTGCCGAGCTGCCGGTGGGGAACGCGGTGTGCACCGACAATGCCGACGATATCCTGAATGACAAGGATATTCAGATTGTGATCGAGCTGGTCGGCGGAACCACGTTCGCGCGGTCTCTCATCACCTCCGCCGTCTCAAAGGGCAAGCATGTGATCTCCGCGAACAAGGCGCTTATCGCGGAATTCGGCCCGGAACTGTTCCAACTTGCCGAAAAGAACAATGTGTCAATCCTTTTTGAAGCCGCCGTCGGCGGCGGCATGCCCGTGATAAAGACCATACGCGAGGCCCTGCTCGCCAACGAAATCACCATGGTGAAGACCATCATCAACGGCACCTGCAATTACATCCTGACGCAGATGGCCGACAAGGGCCTACTGTTCGACACCGCGCTCAAGAAGGCGCAGAAGAGCGGGTTCGCCGAGGCCGACCCCACGCTTGACATCGGCGGCGGCGACAGCGGCCACAAGGTGGCCATCATGGCGTCGCTCATCCACGGCGGGTATGTTCCCCTTAACAAAGTGTACATCGAGGGCATCACCAATATTTCAAAAGAAGACATCACCTTTGCCCAGGACCTGGGATACTGCATAAAACTGCTCGGCATCATCCGGAAGACCCAGGGCGACGACCGCGTCGACGTGCGCGTGCATCCGGCCATGTTGCACCGCAAGCACATCCTCGCGTCGGTGGGCGACGTTTTCAACGCGGTCCTGATCGAGGGAAACGCCGTGGGCGCCACCCTCCTGTACGGCCGCGGCGCGGGCGAACTGCCCACTGCCTCGGCCGTGGTGAGCGACATCGTGGACGTCGCCAGGAACATCTCCTCCGGCGCGCCGAAGCGAATTCCCATGAGCTACTACCGCCTTGACAATGAGATAAAGGTAAAGCCCATCGACGAGGTGGTGTCGCGGTACTACCTGTGCTTCTGGGTTTCCGACAAACCGAAGGTCCTGGCGTCCATCGCGGCCGTGCTCGGCAACTATTCCATCTCCATCGCCTCGGTGCTCCAGAAGGAGTCCACCGAGGAAAGCTGCGTGCCCGTGATCTTTCTCACGCACAAGGCGGTGGAGAAGAACATGCGCGACGCGCTCAAGGAGATCGAGACCATGGAGTTCATCAAGAAGCCGACGCACGTGATACGGATAACCGGGCAGACGTATTAACAAGTAACAAAGTGACTGTGTGACAAAGAGACAAAGTAAAGACAGAATACAGAAGAGGACAAAAGCGACATTTGTTGAACACCCATGAAGAGTCCATTGATCTTTCCAACCCCATAAGTAACCGTTGATAATCGTGATCGGAACAACAATAAAAGGTCCTTAGCATGAAAAAGCCATATTTACGCCCCTTCGGCGAGGGCGACAAAACCTACCCCATCACCGACATCCGCTACCGCAGCGACGACGGCCGCACGCTCGAGGTTGACAACTGCATTGCGCCCATGGACGCGAAAAAGGCGTCGGCCTTGCGCGCGCTCTTCGACAAACGGCTCATGTCGCGCAAGCCCCTTGACAGAAGTGGCGTGTGGCGCTACCGGGAGTTTCTTCCCACATTCAAGCCGTTCGACGCCGTGGTCACCATGGGGGAAGGCAACACGGCGATCTTCGACATGCCGAAATGCGCCGCATTCTGCGGGATGGATTCCCTTCTTGCAAAGCACCAGGGGCTCAACCCGACCGGCTCGTTCAAGGACAACGGCATGACCACTGCGGTCACCATGGCAAAAAAGCTCGGCGCCACCATGGTGGCGTGCGCGTCCACCGGCAACACGTCGGCCTCCATGGCCGCGTACGCGGCCCGCGCGGGCATGAAGAGCGTCGTGTTCATCCCGGACGGCCAGATCGCCTACGGCAAACTGTCGCAGTCGCTCGATTACGGCGCGCTCACCATCCAGATCGCGGGTGATTTCGACAAGGCAATGGAAATCGTGGAAAGCCTGTGCAACCGCGGAAAGATTTATCTGCTCAATTCGATCAACCCGTTCCGCATCGAGGGACAGAAGACCATCATGATAGAACTGCTCCACCAGCTCGGCTGGAAAGCGCCTGACTGGGTGATTGTTCCGGGCGGAAACCTGGGCAACTCCAGTTCGTTCGGAAAGGCGTTTGACGAAATGGTGCGGGCGAAGTTCATAAAAAAAGCCCCGCGGATCGCGGTGATTCAGGCGCAGGGCGCCAACCCGCTCTACAGCAGCTTCGTGTCGGGCGACAGGACGCTGCATCCCGTTCACGCCGAC
>DATFYJ010000219.1:0-4639 GCA_035315105.1 Chitinivibrionales bacterium | reverse complement strand
GAGGTCCGCGCGGTGCGAGGACCGGAAATTGCCTGTTTGACAAAAGACGAAGCGCTTGCAAAGGGGCTCCTGGTTCCGATCGACAGGGACATGGATACCGCGTTTATCGCCATGGTCAAGTCGTGCGTGCTGAGGCCCGAGCTGGTGCGCGCGCAGGGAGCGCGGCTTAAGGTGGTCTACACGCCGCTGCACGGCACCGGCGCGGTCCCGGTGGCGCAGGCGCTTTCGGACATGGGAATCGGCGTGACGTTTGTCGAGCAGCAGCGGAAGCCGGACGGTAATTTTCCCACCGTGGCGTTTCCCAACCCCGAAGAGGCCGCGGCCATGAAGCTTGCGCTCGACCTTGCGAAAAAGGAAAAAGCCCACTTGGTGCTGGCCACCGATCCCGACGCCGACCGGCTGGGGATCGCCGTGCCCGACGGCTCCGGCGGTTTCACGCTCCTTTCGGGCAACCAGCTCGGCGCGCTCCTGCTCGACTACATTCTTTTGAGCCGCAGGGAACAGGGCACGCTGCCGGCCAGAAGCGCATATGTAAAGTCGATTGTCACCACGGAACTCGGCAGGCACATCGCAGAGGACTATGGCGTGGCATGCTTCGACGTGCTCACCGGCTTTAAGTACATCGGCGAAAAGATGCGCGAGTTCGAATCACAGAACGACGGATATTGCTATATTTTCGGTACCGAGGAGAGCTACGGGTTTCTCGTCAACACGAGCGTGCGCGACAAGGACGCGGTGTCGGCCGCGGTCGTCACTGCCGAGATGACCCTCTACCACCTGTCGCAGGGCAAGTCGCTGCTCGACAGGCTCACCATGCTCTACGAAAAATACGGCTTTTTCCAGGAGACGCAGGTGTCGCGGTATTTCAAGGGCGAGTCCGGCCACTCGACAATGGCCGCGCTCATGGCGCGGCTGCGCAACGCGCCGCCCGCGGATTTTGGCGATGGGAAAGTCATTTTTGTAAAGGACTACCGGGACGGCACGGTGCTCGACACGGCCGGCGGGGAGAGAAAGAAGTCGATGAGCCTTCCGTCGTCCGATGTCTTGCAGTTCGTGTGCGACGACGGGTCGGTTGTCACGGCGCGGCCCTCGGGCACCGAGCCGAAGATCAAGTTCTACGCTTCGTGCCGGGGCGCGGCCGGCGTCCCGCTTGCAAAGGCCCGGCCGCAGACGGCTTCCAAGATCGAGGCCATCCGCGCCCAATTAACCACCCTTGTCGACGGAGGCAACTGATGCCCGACACCAGAAAAATTCCCGCGGTTACTGCACCGGCGGAATCGTCGGCGGCCCAGGCCGACCCGTTCGTGGGGTCCACCATCGGCAACTGCCAGATCATCGAGAAGATCAACGAGGGCGGCACCGCGTTCATTTACAAAGCGCACAACATCCCCTTTGACCTCGACAGGGTGGTAAAGATCCTCAAACCGTCGCTCAAGGACGAGGAGGACTTCTTCATCCGCTTTAGGCAGGAGGCGCAGCTCACGGCGAGGCTCGACCATCCCAACGTCCTGCGCGTGTTCGACACGGGCGAGGTCAACGGCTACTTCTACATGGAGATGGAGTACATCACGGGCCAGACCCTGCGAGAGTTCCTCATCGCCAACCCCAAGATAGGCGAGCGCGACATCCTGTCGATCGCGCTGCAGATCACCAAGGCCCTCGAATATGCGCACGGCGTTGAGATGACCGGCCCTTCCGGCGAAATCATCCACGGCATCCTTCACCGCGACATCAAGCCGGAGAACATCATGATCACGCCGGGGAAGCTGGTTAAGCTCATGGACTTCGGCGCGGCGCGGCCCCTCAACATCACGACCGACACCATGCAGGGCATGATCGTCGGTACATTCCATTATATGTCGCCGGAACAGCTCTCCGGCGGCAAGCTCGACGTGCGCAGCGACTTCTTCTCGCTGGGCATCGTGATGTACGAACTGTGCACCAACCGGAAGCCGTTTATGGGCGAGAACCTCACCGCTCTCATCCAGTCAATCAACGACTGCCGCTACACCCCGGTGAAGAAGCTGCGGCAGTCGATGTCCTCGCTCACCGAGGAGCTCATTGACAAATTGCTTTCCAAGGACCCCGTCCACCGGCCGTCAACGGAAAAGGAGATCATCGAGGACCTGCAGGTCTGCATTCAGGCATACTCGACCTGGGGCATCGGCAAAAAGATGAAGGTGCCGTTTTCGTTCAAGCGGCAGTTCGGCACGATCGCGTTTTTTATTTCACTCGCGGCGCTTGTTCTTGCCGGCCTCGCGTTCTACCGGGTGTACTTTGCCGACCCGTCGGCGCCGCGGTTTTCGCAGTCGGCCGCCGTGCCGCTCCTCGAACGGGGAAAGCTTGACGAACGGGAGGGCCGGTGGGACGAGGCCGCCGCGGCCTACCGGATGGTGCCGTCGCTGGATCACGGCGGGCTGGCAAACGAGTACCTCGAGGCGCAGATCCGCCTTGCCGCCATCTATCTCAAGCACGCCAAGCAGTACGACCGCGCCCGCAGGATGCTCGAACGCCTGCGCATGCAGTTTTCCGATCCCGCAATCGACGCGTACCTGGGCGAGGCGTACTACTGGCTCGGCATGTTCGACGAGGCGCGGTCGCGGTTCGAGGCGTCGCTCGGCTCGCAGGCAGGCTCCGTGATCCTGCTGAACCAGGACTTCAAGCGCGAAATTCTGTTCTTCCAGGCCTCCGCGCTTGACAAGAAGGCCGGCCTTGACAACTACGTTCCCGCCATGCTCATGGAGGCCCAGAAGGCGTGGAACTACTTCGTGGAGTTCTCGGGCTGCGGCACGCGGCCCGGCGACGACCAGTGCGCCTATGCGAGGAAACGGCTCAATGATCTTGACAAAATCGACCACGACCGCGCGCGGTAGCGCTTCCGCATGAAAACCGTTGCGGTGCTCAACCACAAGGGCGGCGTGGGCAAGACCACGTTTGCCGGCTGCACCGCGCAGGCGCTGTCGCTGGTGGGGTTTCGGGTGCTTGCCTTGGACAACGACAGCCAGCACAACCTTTCCACCATGCTCGGCACGGGCGCCTGCTCTCCCTCCATCCGCGACGTGTACCGCGCCCCTTTGGAAACCGCGCCGGCGATGTTTCTGCGGGCCATCCGCCAGACCGGTCTTGCAAACCTGCACATCGTCACCTCCTCGCGCGAGCTGTGCGACGCCGACGTGCCGAACGTGCGCTTCCTGCGGCAGGCTCTTGACGCATGCGACCTATCGCGCTTCTACGATTACATCCTCATTGACAACGCGCCAGGCATGGACAGGCTCCAGATGTCCTCGGTGTATGCGTGCTCCGAGATCTTCGTTCCCACCGAGCTCAGGCAGTTCGCCGTTGACGGCATCGTGGAAATGGCGAAAATGCTTGCCACCGAGCACCCGTTCGGCGGCAGAATAACAAGGATAGTCCCGAATTTCTACCGCGACACCAGACGCCACAACAGTTTTCTCGCCGCCCTGCGCCGCCTCTTCCCTGGCATGGTGACGAACACCGCCATCCCCGCGGACTCCGTCTTCGACGAGCTTGTCACTGAGGGAAAAATCTTGTTCCTCCACCGCCTGGCCTCGCGCGGCGCCGCGTACTACCTAAAGCTGATCCATGAGTTGTTTGACTTGAACGAAGAGAAGGTGTGGAGCATGGTGCTTGCGAAAAGGGATGAGAAGAGGAGTGAGGAGGCGAGGGAGCGGTTTAAGGGGTTTCAAAAATCGTGAGGAAGCAGATCACCTGACCCGGCCGGTTCCGCAAATTCCCGTGAACCTTTCCCCCTGTTTCCGCGACTATCCCTGTGGAATCGGAGAAGCGATTCCCTGTAAGATGGTTGGGAAGGGCTGCCGGGGTGGAAGGCGGCCCTTTCTTGTTTTGCGGATAAAGCGACATTCGCGCGAAGGATTGACAAGGAAGCCGATACGCCTTATTTTTGAAGGGTGGCGGTTTCGTAGAGAAGTACCGGGCAGCAAAGGGTTCATCAACAGGTCGGTTCGACAAAAGGGGCATCATGAGCGACACCGAACTAAGAGAACATCTGACCAACCTTCATCAGGAACTCAAGAACGTGGGGGTTGTTGATGAGGAATCGCAGAAGCTTCTGCAAACCATCCGTGCCGACGTGCAACTTCTGCTGGCGCATAAGGGTCCCGCGCCCTCCGCGCACCATGCGCCGGCGCGGGACCGCCTTGCCGAGTCGGCGCGTCACTTCGACATTTCGCATCCGCAACTGGCAGCCACAATCCGCACCGTTGTGCACACTCTCAATAATCTTGGCATCTAAGGTACGCCTTACTAAAATTCTCCGCGAAAGGAAGCGGGGCCGCTTTGATGAAAGGCGGCCCTTGTTTTTAGTATTTATGACATGACGCGGACAGGCGCGGTGCTGGATGGCGGCAGGCACCATATCATCATGCTGTTATGAATCGACTTCCCTTTTTGCGGGAGTGACAACTTTCATCTATTTGTGTTCAGATCAATAAAGTATTGAAATAGTGACTCTTTTTTCGTAAATTATAGGGTCGGGGGCGGGCAGTTGTTTCTTGTACCACGAACCGGAGGCGCCTGATGAAAAATGCCCGGATGGGACCTATTGCGGTTTTCACATGTGCTTTGCTGTTTTCCCAGGCTGTCTTTGCTGCGGAAAACG
>DATFYJ010000218.1:0-3611 GCA_035315105.1 Chitinivibrionales bacterium | reverse complement strand
TCCGGGTATTCTTCGGCCGCGGCGCCGATGCCGAAATAGTACGGCGAAGGCACGAAGGGCTTGCTCCACGAGATAGACAGCAGCTTGTCGTCCCAGACCGAAGTGTTCACCGAAAATGTTTCAAAAAGGCCGCGGAAGTTCAGAAGGCTAACGCCAAGGCGCAGCCGGTACCATACCTGTTTCGGGTCGCCGTACCTGCCGTCGATGATATCACCGCCGCCGGTGGGAATCCAGTAGAAGAATTCGGTCACAAGAATCCACACATGCACGCCGTCGGGATTCTGCAGGCGGAGCACCTCGACTTTTGAGAAAAGATAGGTGTCCATGAGCCGTTTTTTTCCCGCCGCGATGAGGACCGAGTCGTAGACCATGCCCGTGTCGATGCCGAGGTATATCCGCAGCATTCTCGGATTGGTGACGCGGTTGCCGCAGTAATTGATTTCCACGATTTTCTGGGGGTACGGCGGCGTGGAATCGACCAGCAGTGAATCATCCGGTGCGGGCGGCGCGAGCATATCGGCATTGACGGAAAAGAACGCGCACGGCAGCATCGCGAGGCACAGGACGAGGATTTTCGCAGAGATATTGTTCATGGGGTTATCGGGCGGCCGCCGTGAAAAAGGATGTCACCGGAAACGGGATTCGCGGGTGCTGCCGGCCGGATAAAAAGGGGAAAGAAGGTCCGTAAGCCGGGTTCTGTTTTAGCAATCATTTGTCTGGCCCGGGCTTTCGCCCGGACATTGAGCGACCTACCCGAAGGAATTGGAAACGGACAGCTTCCGCGCCCTTGCGGGCGCCTCCTTCATGCTTGGTCTTGCACCGGATAGGGTTTTTCAGCCGCTCCCTGTTGCCAGGGAGCGCGGTGGGCTCTTACCCCGCCTTTTCACATCTCACTCCGCACGCGGATTGCTCCGCGCGAAGGGCGGTCTGGTCTCTGTGACACTTTCCGTACCCCGGTTGCCCGGAGTCCCTTGCTTGACGCAAGGTATCCTGTCCTGTGGTGCCCGGACTTTCCTCTCCGATAAACGGGAGCGATTGCCCGACCTTCTTTCCCGACCTAAAATAATCTCTGCTGGCGTCCACGATACATACGTCATGCGGCTTGGAAATATTGCGAAACATGCAATTTTGCCTTTCCGTTATTTTCCAGTGGGAGTTAAGCGGTATAAAAAGTAATTTTACTGGTAACGCCTTTTTCGAGTTTCTTGCCGTGTTGCGTCGTGCAAAGAGTGATGCCAGGTTCCAGGAGCCATACATAAGGGGAGAGCCATGAAGATACGCCGGGGGAGTGTTCGCGTTTTTATCCTTTCATTCGGAATCGGGGCGGTCGCGTTTGCCGCATTTGCGGATTCTACGCTCGACCAGCTCGTGCGGTCGAAGAAGTACCAGGACGCCATTGCCTATGCAGACTCTAAGCTGCCGTCCAACGTGCGCACCGCAGACGTGTGGGTTAAGGTCGGCATCGCCAACGAGGAACTCGGGACCACCGAAAAAGCGCTCGCCTGTTTTCTGGTCGCCTCGCGCATGGATGTCAAGAGTTACGACGCCCAGCTCGGCGTGGCGCGAGTCTACAATAATTTGAACCAGCCCGACAACGCCGCGATGTTCGCGAAAAAGGCCATGGACCTTCAGGCCACGGGCGAGGCAAGCTGGGAATACGCCAAGGCATGCATAGCGCTCAAGAAAACGGACGAGGCGAAGGATGCGCTCGAGCGCGTGATCCAATCAGATCCGTCAAACGCGGCCGCAAGCAGGGGACTGGCCAAGATTTACTGGCAACAACAGGATTACAAGAAAGCAATACCGCTGCTCAAGGTCGCTTATGCTTCACAGCCCAACGCCGACGACGCGTACCGAATCGGCAGGTCGCTTGTTGAAGCCAACCGGCTCGATTCCGCCATTTTCTACCTCAAGGACGCCATCATCCGGAACCCGAACCTGTATGCCGCCAACCTTGCGCTTGCCCGGGCATATTACCTCAAGGACAAGTTCCTCGCCGCGGCGAACGAATTTGAGAAAATTGCAGGCAAGATAAAACTTGAAGCCATGGACCAGTATTACCGCGCGGTTTCGCAGGAAAAAACCGGCAGCGCGGAGAGCGCGCTCACGGCCTACAGGGCCGCCGCGGACGCATTTGCAGGAGACAAGTCTCCGGAGGCCATCACGTCGCACCTCAAGGCCGGTAACTACGACCTCGCGAAGAAGAACTACGAATCCGCGCTCGTCCATTTCCGCTATATCGCAGCGGCGGATTCCGACGGGTCACGGGTTCCCGAGATCCAGTTCCTGCTCGCTGACGCGTACAGCGGTGCGGGCAACATCGCCAAGGCCATTGCGTGCATGGAAAAGGTCGTCGCGACCGACACCAAGAACGTCGAGGCATATGCGCACCTTGCCGACCTGTACTCCAAGAGCGGCATGCCCGACAAAGCAAACAAGATTTACGAAAAGATAACCACGATCAGCCCGAACGATCCCAAGATATTCATCACGCTCGGTGATTACAACCTCAAGGCCAAGAAATACGCGGACGCGCTCAAGTACTACGAAAAGAGCTACCTCATCGACAGAAACGTGAAGGCCGCGGCGGGCATCGCCCAGGCCGCGTCCGCGCTCGAACAGTGGGACAAGGCAATTGACGCGGCGGAATCTGCGATACGGCTCGACCCCACGCTCATGGAGCCGCGGATGGTGCTTTCGAAGGCGTATCTGAGGAGCGACAAATACAAGGAGGCAAAGGAACAGCTTGATGTCCTCGTGGGAAAGAAGCCGTTCGAGGCCGAGTACTGGAAACAGCTTGCCTACTGCTACAAAAAGCTCAACGATCCGGTCAACATGGCCTATGCCGACAAGAAAGTGATCGAGCTCGACAAGACCAACGTTGAGTCACGACTGCGCCTGGGATCGTACGAACTGTCGCAGCGGGACTACAAAGCGGCGTTCGACATTTACAAAGAGCTTTCCGCGCTCACGCCGCAGAACCCCGAGGTGTTCAAGAGCCTGTATGAGATTACGCTCAACAGCGGCGACAAGGCCTCGGCGGCAACGTATCTCAAGAAGTACATCACGTTCAACGCCTCGGATGCCGTGGCGCAGCGGAACCTCGGCCTTCTGTACTTCGATGTCAAGAACTACGACGCGGCGCTTGTCGCCTTCCGGGCGGCCATCAAGCTCGATCCGACGATCAAGGGGTTTCACAAGCAGTATGCGGAGATCATCATGACGCGCGGCCCGCGGGAAGAGCTCAACGCCGCCCTTGCCGGCGCCGTTGCCGCCGGCGAGGCCGATGCGAACATGTATGCCACGCTCGCGCTTTCGTACCAGCGGCAGGGCAACTGCACCAAGGCGATAGAGCTGTTTCAGAGCGCCATCGCCAAGAACCCCAAGGACGTTCCGGTGCTGTCGGGACTGGCCCAGTGCCAGGCGAAAACGGGTGCCGTTGACGCGGCAGTGGTCACCTACGAGCAGGTGGTCGCGCTCAATCCCGCGGCCGTCGACGAGCTGAAGGCTCTCGGCGACCTGTACACCAGGCAGAACAAGGAGGCCGAGGCGGCTTCCATTTACAAGAGGTATCTTGACAAAAGGAAAGACGACTCTAAGGTGGCGCTTGC
>DATFYJ010000217.1:0-5733 GCA_035315105.1 Chitinivibrionales bacterium | reverse complement strand
TCAACAGCCGCCGGCGCAGTCGTCGCCTCCGCCAAGCCAGAGCCCGAGCAATGGCAACAGCAATCCTCCAGATCAGAACCAGAATTCAGACGGCGGACGCCGTAATCCGAGGAGTTTCTGATGAAAAGAGAGATTCTATTGGCCTCCGTCGTTCTTTGCGGAGTCCTCTTTGCCACGGCATTCGCAGATCTGGCGCTGATACAGCCTTCAGGTGAAGGTGCACGAGCCTTTGGCATGGCCAACAACTATGTGGCGCTTTCGGGAGATTTGTCCGCCATGTTCTGGAATCCGGCCGGGTTCGCTTTTGCGCCGGCCAGGGAATTTCAATTGTCCTTCGACGGCCTGTCGCAGCGGACAACCTCGACGTTCCTGGGTTCCGACGCAACGAACACCGTCACTCGGCCGCGGCTTGAGAATATTGGCTACATGCACGCTTTCCCCACGGCACAAGGCGGATTCACCATTGCCGCTTCGTATCACAGCACCTACCTGCTGGACGACGTTCTGTCGACGTCGGGAGGCTATACGGGCGCCGGCGGGGAAGCGGTTTCGTTGAACGAGCAATACAAGACCTATGGCGCCCTTGACATGTGGAGCGTCGGGTTCGGGCTTCAGGTTGCCAAGGGATTGGGCATCGGCGCGGCGATTTCGCTCGTCACCGGCAGGGAAGATGCGTCGAACAGCGGCCAGGACTATGTCAACGGGGCTGTCGTCGACCCTGTAAACGATTACTATGACGAAACCGTAGGCGCCACCTACATCGGCTACGACATCCGGCTCGGCATACTGTATTCCTTTTTGCAAAGATATCGCATCGGGCTGCGTCTGGTTCTGCCGCAAAGGGTAGACTTCGACGAGAACATTTCGGACAATTTTCAGTTTTCCCCCCAGTCCAATTACACCTTCGATACGACCGGCAAGCTGCTCTCTTCGTACTCCTGCGCACTCGGCGGCGCCGCGGAATTTCATTTCCTCACCGTTTCCGCCGAGGTGCGGGCGCGCGCGCCCTATTCAATACTCGATCCATCGTTCAACATCCCGGATACGAGCCTTGCCGCAAAGACGCTTTTGGGGGCCGGGCTCGGATTGGAAGTGCCGCTCGGCGTGAGCTGGATACTGCTGCGCGGAGGATTCTCGTGGGACCAGTTCGACACGCATCTTTTTGCCAAGCAATATAAAGATGATGAGCAGCCCGGGTGGGACCCGCAGGGTCTCAAGCCCGTGAGCGACAGGTTCCAGGGAACGGTGGGAATGGGGTTTATTCTCAAGAACGTCATGCTCGAATGGGCCTACGGCTACGACACGTGGAAGCTGGAGACGCAGACCTCTCTGGGGCCCTTGGACGAGACCCATGTACAGCAGCGGCTGCTTGCGTCGTTTTCGGTGAGGTTCTGAAAAGCATAATTCAAGGGAATAGTAGAATAATTAAGGGGGGAAGTTTACCCCGTCGGGTACTTCCAAGGGTCGTCCCCCTCGCTCCTGCCCGGCACGCTCTGAAAATTTCAGGTTATTTCTCAATTGCGTGCCGGTTGTCCGCTACCCCCTCCAGGGTGCCGCCTTGCTAACGCAGTTGCGAGACCACACTTCGTTGTGGCGGCACCCATGGAGAATTGTTGATTGATGATTGCGGAATGCGGATTGAAGAAATGTTAGGTGGTAATTTAGATTCTGGTTGGCGCAAGAATATACCTTGACAGAGTAGATTTCCTCTGCCGTGCGTTAGGTGGCCCGGAGGGACGACCCTTGGAAGCACCCGAAGGGGTGGACCGACCCAGCGTAGCGGGGGAACGCCCATCTTTATTTTTAAGAATAAAATCTACAATGAAAAATATCACCCTCTACACCGACGGCGCATGCTCGGGCAATCCCGGCCCCGGCGGGTGGGGCGCCATTCTTTCCTACAACGGCCGCGAAAAAGAACTTTCGGCCGGTTTCGCCGACACCACCAACAATCGCATGGAACTCATGGCGGTGATTTGCGGGCTTTTATCCCTCAAGGAACAGTGCAGGGTGACCGTGGTTTCCGATTCAAAGTATGTTGTTGACGCAATGAGAAACGGCTGGGCAGCCAAATGGCGCGCCAACGGGTGGAAACGCAACAAACGGGAGGCTGCGCTCAACCCCGACCTGTGGCAGCGGCTGCTCGACCTGTGCGCCAAACACGAGGTGACGTTCACGTGGGTAAACGGTCATGCGGGCCATCCCCAGAACGAGCGCTGCGACCGGCTTGCCGTGGAGGCCGCGTCCATGCCGGGCCTGCCCAGGGACGTGCGCGGATGATCTTCCGACTTTCAGGCTATTTCCCCATAAACTGGCCTGTTTATGAGATCACCGCAAAGACGCAACGAACGCAAAGGGGGAAAGTGGGTTTATTCAGTACACAGTATTTTGCAAAACGTTCTTTGCGGTCTTTGCGCCTTTGCGGTGAGGGCTTTCTCTTTTTTCGATTATTCAAGGGTAGAATACCCACATTCACGATACGACATTCTGCAATGATGTGCCTCGGCATTCTGTTCCTTGCCGCCCGCGTACCGGCCGCGCCCGACACGCTGGTGGTGCGGGTGACTGGAATGGCAAAGCCCGGCGGCGTCATCGACCTCACGGTTTACAAAAACGATTCACATTACCTGCGCGACGATTCCTTCGTGGTATGCAGGCGGGTGGCGTGCGACAGCGCACGCGTTGCGCCGGCCGTGTATGTGCCGCTCGTGCTTGTGCCGGGCGAGTACGCGTTCGTGGTGTATCACGATGTCAATTCGAACGGAACGCTCGACGCGAACTTCCTGGGCATTCCCGTGGAGCCGATGGCGTTTTCGCGGCCGTTCCGCGTGAGCATCCGCGCGCCGAGGTTCGAGGAAATAAGTTTTAAGGTGAACAGGCCGAGGGATACGATGGAGGTGAGGCTGCAAAAATAAAGTCGATATTGGGAAGAATCGGGTATCACCCCGCATTCCTTTGCATTTCCTCCACAAATTCACGCGGACCGTAATGGCTCCAGCCCCTGTCGACCTGAACAGAAATGGGTATTCCCGTCTGCACGTGGTACATGTAAATGAAGTTAAGCACGATGGCATCGATCTTTCTTCCCCGCTCTGTCACTTTCAGATAGGACATATCCTTATCAGGCCCCCACGCGCATCGTGCGACGATCACGTTTGATTTGTCGGGTCTGAACCATGCAGGAAGGATATCTTCCGCCAGCCATACGCAGTTGAAGTTTACGCACGGCTCCATGGGGCGGTCCCGATAGATTGAACAGCCGCCGGGCTTCATAAAGTGGCACGGACGGCCCAGGTAAAAAGGATGGCCGTACACCTGGCCCGCCAAATGTCCTTCGCAGCACGCAGTGCATTCACTGCACACTCTCTTCTCTTGCTTTGGTGCGGTATCGGGAGTCCTGCCGCCGCGCGCGGTGGTTCGTCGGTTCTGTTTTGTCATGAGATCGGCTTTTCCCGGGTTTGGATGAGTTTGTCAATAATTGCCTTGGGAATCCGCTTTACTTTCCCGTTCCGGTCCACGCACGCAGCCTTCACGTCTCCGCTCACGCAGAGCACGCCCCTCTGGTCGGCGATTTCGTAGCGGAAGGTGATGGTCACCGAAGAATGCTCCGTTATCGAGGTGGCCACGTCGAGCACGTCGTTGTACCGGGCCGAGCTGTGGTATTTCACGTTCGCCTCTGCGACAACAAACTGCGTGTCCTGTTTGTGAAGGTCGGCGAGTTCGAACCCCATGCTCCGCAGAAGCTCGGTCCTGCCGCGCTCCATGTACCGCAGGTAGTTGGCGTAGTACACAACGTTACCGCAATCGGTGTCTTCGTAGTAGACGCGGACGCTAAGATGGTTGACGGCCGGTTTCATGCGGGAGTCTGTTTCTCTGCAACAGGGACCGGTTTGTCGAGTTTGTATTCCCTTATTTTTCTCCAGAGCGTCGACCTCGAGATGCCGAGCTTCTTTGCGGTCTCGGAGTAATTGTGCCGCATAATTTCGAGGGCCTGCCGCAGGTAATCGCGCTCCAGGTCCTTAAGCGTGATGATGCTTGCCGCGCCGCCGCCGGCCATGGGAAACTGCCTGCGCGGGCCTTCGAGAAGCAGCCTGTTCCTGAACATGAATTCGGGCAGGTCCTTCTCTGTAATTTCGCCGTTCTCCGAGAGAACGATGGCGTGCTCGATGATGTTCTCTAGCTCGCGCACGTTGCCCGGATAGTCGTAATTGGCAAGCAGGGCCTCGGCTGCGGGCGAAATCCTGGCGATGTTCTTGTCGAACTGCTCGCTGTTCCGGTGCATGAACAGCTTGATGAGGTTGGGAATGGTCTCCTTGCGGTCGCGGAGCGGCGGCAGATTGAGGCAGAACACATTGAGCCGGTAGAACAAGTCTTCGCGGAATTTTTTTTCCGCCACGAGGGCCGACAGGTCTTTGTTTGAAGCCGCGATGATACGGACGTTCACGGCGCGCTGAATGTTTTCGCCGATGCGCTTGAAGGTGCGCTCCTGAAGGAACCTGAGCAGTTTCACCTGCGCCGACGGTGACAGCTCCGCGACTTCGTCGAGAAAAAGCGTTCCCAGGTGCGCCTCCTCGACAAGACCAACGCGGTCGCGGTCCGCGCCGGTAAAGGAACCCTTGACGTGGCCGAACAGCTCGCTCTCGAACAGCGTGTCCGGTATCGCGCCGCAGTTTACGGCCACGAATTTGCCGTCGGTCCTGCGGGACATGTGGTGAATGATCCGCGCGAAGAATTCCTTGCCCGTGCCGCTTTCCCCGCAGATGAGCACGGTTGACGACGTCGGAGCGATCTTCATGGCCAGCCGCAGGATCTTCTGCATGGCGGGGCTGCCCGACATGAGGTCGGTGAGCAGGCGCTGTTCGAGCTCGCGGTACTCCTCCTGGTTGTCGACCTTTGCCGAAAGCTTGTCGGCCGCGGCCTTCATGTCGGCGGGACGAACGGGCTTCATGAGGTAGAACGACGCGCCGTTGCGCAGGGCCTTTGCCGCGGCGTCAAGCTCGTTGATGGTGGCAAGCACCACGATCTCGGCATGCGGCGACCGCGTCTTGAGGTAATGGGCGAGGTCCATTTCCTGCGCGGGCATTCCCTCTATGTCAAGAAACACGATGTCGATCTTCTCCCGCTCCAGCATCGACAGCGCCTGCGCCGGCGAGCGCGCCTCGATCACGCGGAACCCCGCAAGCGCGCCCTCGTCGGCGTCCGCGGTTTTCGACAGCGCGTTGAGCGAGACAAAGAGGACATTCTTTTTGGGAGGTGTCGATGCCATATAAAGACCTGGCTGAGCGAAAACTATTTTCAGTGATAGTGATGCACTTCCAATAGTAAAAATACATTTTAAATCTCTTGGTGGGGGAAGTGTACCCCGTCGGGTACTTCCAAGGGTCGTCCCCCTGGCCCCAAGCCTCCTCGCCCTCCGGTCTGCGGGGTCTTGGGGCACACCCCCTCGTGGGTAGCCCCCAAGTGAGTTGATTCGCAAGAAAGAAACTTCGGCTGCGGGGGCACCGAGAAAGAAAGTTGAAGAGTTGAAACGTTGAATGGTTTCGAAGTTGACACGTGAACGCATAGACGCGTTAACGCATTTACGTATGCGTGTTTTGGATACCGACTGGCGCGGGACGAGGTAATTGACAGAATAGGATTCCGTTGCTGCGCGTTAGGCAGGACTGGAGGCCGCGCCAAAGCGCGGTGCCGCCCGGACCCGCCTTTTGTAGAGACGTAGCGACGCTGCGTCTG
>DATFYJ010000216.1:0-2955 GCA_035315105.1 Chitinivibrionales bacterium | reverse complement strand
AGAAGTTCAACAATGTCACCCAGCCCTGGGACGTCATCAGGACGCCCGGTTTCCAAACCATTATAAGCTACTGGAACAACGGCGGCACACAGCCCTCTGCAGACAGTGCAAAGAAATGGCTGCTCGACATGGCGGTAAGGACCAATTCGGACAGCACCGCGAATGTCACCTATTTGCCGGACCTGGTAAAGTCGCTCAAGCTCAGCCAGAACAACAAATGCGTTGTGTCGGTGCATTACAACGAAAGCCTGATGAGGCCCATGGGGCTTGCGCTAAACCAGCGCATTCTTCCCAATTCCCAGGTCGTCATATCCTTTACGCTTCCGGCTTCCGCGCCGGTTGCAATCAGCATTTTCGATCTTGGCGGCAGGCTTCAGAAGACCCTTGCCAACCAGACAATGGCAACTGGAAAACAGTATGTGACATGGGACCGGACAAACCTCGCCGGAAAGAAAGTCGCCAGCGGCGTGTATTTCTTTACCTTTACAATGGGCGACAACAGGGTTTCGCACCATTTTGTGCTGGCGAAATAGGTACCTGTTCTACGTCTCTCGGTAAATACGGGCGGAGATCCTCCGCCCGTTTTTTTGTGCAGCGGTCTTTTCTCTTCTCTGTCCCCCGAAATCCCTTCTCGAAACGTATATTAATTGTTCGTACCGCCCCCTTCCCGGCGGCACAACCATGCGGAGGCTTCGTGCAGAAAAACATCCCCGTGCTTTTTGTCCAGGAGCGCACGCTTGCCGAAGCGTATGAAAAGGCGCTGGTGACCCTGTATGCCCGCGGCGCCCGGCTCAAGACCCAGTACGACAAGCCCGCCGATCCGCCGTCCATCGACGCGACCATGAACATCACCATCCTTGAACCGCTGTGCGATCCCATGATACACAAGGCCTTTCCCGGCGGCATCGACGACCTCAAGGAATATGCCATGGAAATCTGCGGCGTCAAGGACCACTGGGTCAAGAACATCAACGATCCGAAGGACACGCGATGGGAATACACCTATCACGGCAGGCTTGAAGCCTACGGCGCGTGGCGCGAGCTCGCCGGCGGTGCGTCACGCGAAGCCGGGTTCTTTAAAATCAACCAGATCGACAAGGTGATTGAGAAGCTGTCCGCGCAGCCTTACACGCGCCAGGCGCAGATGATAACGTGGATGCCCAACCTCGATTTCGACTGCTACGATCCGCCGTGCCTGCAGTCGCTGTGGTACCGCATCATGGAAGATGACGCCGGCGTGCAATGGCTCAACTGCAACGTGCGTTTCCGGTCGAACGACGCGTGGGGCGCGAACTTTATGAACATGTTCGGCTTTACTTTGTTCAACCGCGATGTGATCGCGGCCGGCGTGGCCAAGCGCACCCGAAAGCGCGTGGAGCTTGGCCGTCTCAACTGGCACGCCGACTCGTGGCATATTTACGGAAAGGACATCGAAAACGCGAAGCAGCAGCTGTTCGACAGAATCGACTCGATGACCTTTGAGGAGCGGACCTACAATTTCCACGATCCCTTTATCCAGGAGATGTTCAATGAGGCCGAGGCGAAGGTGATTAATAAGATTCGGGAATATGATGAAAGTCATAAATAATCAGCAAACAAATATTCATGCGGGGGAAGTATCCCCCTCGCTCCGGCCTCCTCGGCCTTCGGCCTGCGGTATCCTGCGCTACCCCCTCCATGGTGGCTGCCTTGACAAAGTAGATGCAAGACCGTGCTTTGTTGTGGCGGCACCCATGAGTGATAGTTAAGAGGTTAACACATTTACGTATGCGTATTTAGGACATCGAATGGCGCGAGAAGAGATAATTGACCGAATAGAATTCCGTTGCCGTGCGTTAGGCAGGACTGGAGGCCGCGCCGGAGCGCGGTGCTGCCTGACCACGGCCCGAAGGGCCATCGTGGCAGGCGGCCCGAGGCCGAAGGCCGAGACCGGAAGGACGGCCGACCCCTGGGAGCGTCGCACTGCCGTGCGACGTTCCCAGGGGGAACGCCCAAGTCTTTTTAAAGACCAAATATAATTTGCAAATGAAACAAGCTCTCTTCGAGAATTTAACAGGACATTTCCTCGATGGAACGCCGGTGGAGAGCGTCCCCGCGGCGTCCCGCGGCATTGTGTCGATAATGGATCACCTGAGCCGCCTGTTCAATACGAGGGAAGGCAGCCTGCACCTAGACGGCTACGGCCTTCCCGACATATCGGAAATCTACCGGAAAATGCCGCACGGCATTGAGGAGCTGCAGAAAGCGATCAAGCGGACGGTGGAGAAATATGAGCCGCGATTGACAAAGGTGAAGGTGACGCCTCGGGAGACCGATCCAAAGGATTTCAGGCTTGTGTTCATTCTTTCTGCCGAGCTTGCCGCGGGCGGCGGCCTGGTCCGTTTCCAGACCACGTTCACGAGCACCGGAAACTCCTCGATTGCCCCCTGGAAGAAAGCGGAGTAGCAGATGATTGACAAATACTACGAAGAGGAACTCCGGTATCTGTACGAATCCGGGAGGGAATTCGCCAGGGCCCATCCCGACCGCGCGCAGTTCCTCAACGTTGACGCCGTAGGGGACCGCGACCCGTACGTGGAGCGCCTGTTCGAGGGATTCGCGTTCCTCGCCGCGCGCATCCGCGAAAAACTCGACGATTCGTTCCCGGAACTCACCGAGGGCCTCTTCAACCTCATGTGGCCGGGCCTGCTGCAGGAAATCCCGTCTGTCGCCATTGTCCAGTTCAAGGCCAGGACCGGGCTTCTGCAGGAGACGCGCGTGTTGCCGCGTGGGTCCGAGCTATTGAGCGGCAGTGTGGGAGCGGAAGGCGCCGTCTGCCGCTTCACCACCACGTCCGATGTGCGGCTGAGCCCCGTTTCGCTTGCCGCGGTCGCAAAGGCCGTTGACACAAAAGGAAAGGCGTCGCTTGAGTTCCGTTTCGACCTCGACCGGGGCGCGGCGCTGCCAAAACTCGCT
>DATFYJ010000215.1:0-3307 GCA_035315105.1 Chitinivibrionales bacterium | reverse complement strand
CGATGATATTCTTGACAGAGGAACAACCTGACGTTTCCACGGATAACGCTGTATCATGAGCAGACTGAAAGAGAATGACCGTGAGTGGGGCCTTGGCTTTTACCTGAGTGCGGTTGTTTGTGCGGGCGCCGCGGTTGTTGTCGCCGGTTACTGTCCGTATTCAAGGAACAGGCTCCTGTACACCGCGATTCTTCCCTGGACGGGCCTGGCGTTTTCGCTTGCCGCGTTTTTCGCCGGCCATTTTTCCTACCCGAGAGTCCACAATGTCCGGGTCTATCTGGCGGGCTACCTCACGTGCCTGTTCGGCATTGCGTATTTCGTTTTGTACCGCTTTGTATGGGGACCCCCTCTGCCGAAGGCCGGCCCAGGCTATGCTGTGGCGCTGTATGTCCTAATGCTTGTCAACTGCTACGGCATTCTCTTCCTATCGAAAGAATTCAAATACCGGGACGTGCGGCGGCTGACCCTCGCCATTGTCACCGTGGAAGGCGTGCTGGTGCTCGTTGCACGCCTATCGCCGCAGGTGACGGAGTGGGTACAACTCCTCGACGCGCCCTATGTGTGGGATCCAAGATTTTTTGCGGGCGCGCTGCTGTTTGCCGGTGTTGCAATCCCGAGCGTTCTTTTCCTTAAAAAGGATTTCTTCCTTGGAGGCCTGCTTGCAGGCTGGGCGGTCTTCTTTGCGCCGGCCTGGATCTCGCGGCTGTGGGGCCGCGGGGTCTATCCGCTGGAAATCGCGGAATTCACCGCCATGCCCGTGTATCTCACCATCTGCGTGATTGTCCACTGGTTCATGCGCATGGACCGCCGCATTTCCTACGATCCGCTCCTGCATATTTACAACCGGGACTACTGCAGCAAGATCATTTCCGAGCAGAGCAGCATCGACACCTCGCCGCCGTTTGCCGTGGCGATGGTGGACATCGATCATTTCAAGAATGTCAACGACACCTACGGCCACCAGGCGGGCGACCAGGTGCTGTACGCCGTGGCACAGGCTATTCAGAATGAGGTCGTGCCTGCGGGCACCCTGTGCCGGTACGGCGGCGAAGAAATGGTGGTGTTCTTTCCGCAGATCGGCATCCGTGAAGCCGAACCGGTGATCGAGCGGGTTCGGAAGTCAATTGAAACCCTCAAAGTAAGGACGCGCAACAAGACCCTGAGCGTCAAGGTCTCGTGCGGTATTTCCGCGCGGGACGACATCTCTCAGAGCGTCATCGACGTCATTCACACGGCCGACAAGGCGCTGTACAAGGCCAAGAAAGAGGGCCGCAACCAGGTGCGGACCGCCAAAACGCCGCTTGAATCTGCCAGAAAAAAGTGACGATTCCCCCCGACCGGCCGGACCGCTGCCGCAGTCCCGGAAATTGGCCGCGATTCCCGCTTTGACCGCCTCCCGCAGGAACGTATTTTAAGGGATATTTTTTTGGAGACCCCCCGATGTTTCAAGCCCTGGCAGGACCGTTTTTGTGGACGCGGGCGCTTTGCGTGTTCTGCTGCCTCGTGGTGACCGGCTTGTTCCTCAGCTCGTTTTTCACCCTGCTGTACCAGCGAATTATCTATAAAAAGCTCTATCGGCCAAAGTATGATCCGTCCTTCCACCCGAGATGCGCGGTCATCGTTCCCTCTAAGGGCGGCGGCACCAAAAATTACAAAGACAATCTGAGATCGTTTCTGGAGTTTCCCTACGACAACTACGAAGTCCTTTACACCGTTGAGAGCGAAACGGACGGTGCGGTGCCCGCGATTAGAGACGTCGTCGCAGGCAGCGCCAAGGCATCACTTGTCATTGCCGGCCTGGCAACCGCCTGCGCGCAGAAGAACCACAACCTTCTCGCGGGCGTCAAGAAGGCCCGCGCTCCGGACGTGTTCGTCTTCGCCGACGTCGACATTTCGCCCCGGCCCGAATGGCTTTCGGAAATCATCCTTCCGCTGTCCGATCCCGGCATTGCCGTCACCACGGGCTTCCGCTGGCTGCACGCAGAGCGCGGCACGCTCGGCCAGCAGGCGCATTTCTTCATGAATTCCTTTTTGTATACCTTGTACAGCACCGCCTCGTTTCTGGGAAGCGTGGGGTTGTGGGGAGGCTCCATGGCCATCCGCAAAAAGGATTTTGAAGACCTGGGCGTCGCGGCGCGCTGGAGCGAGACCGTAGTGGACGACAGCAGCCTTTCGCAGATTATCAAGAAGCGGAGGAAAAAGTCGATCCTGGTGCCCGCGTGCATCACCCACACCGACGACCTCATCGACAGCGTGGCCGATGCCACGCGGTGGTTCGAGCGCCAGATGATGTTCCTCAAGCTGTACCAGAGGGGCCTGTGGCTCACGGCAATGCCGGTCGTTCTCATCTGCCTGCTCATGCTCGTGTGGCTGCCGGTTGCGGCCGTGGCGAGCCTGGTTACCGCGCGGTCCTTTTTCGCGCTCGGGGGCGGGGCTTCGGTCGTGCTGGTGGTCGGAAAGTTCCTGGTCGACCTCATGTATCCCGCGCTCGGCGCCATGCCGCGGCTCGGGTGGTTCATGGTTTTTCAGCCGGCGTCGCTGTTCGTGTTCCTGGTAAGCTGCATGCGCACCGCCTTTACAAACACGATTGTCTGGAGCGGCATCACGTACCATTTGTCGTTTTCCGGCAGAGTAACCTCTTTGGAACGGACGTAGCATGAACGTTGCGGTGTTTGTATCGGGCGGCGGCAGCAATTTCCAGGCGCTCATCGACAGGGCTGCATCGGGCGAGCTTCACTGCACGCTCGCCCTGTGCGTGGCGAACAACGCGAGTGCATTCGCGCTGGAGCGCGCGAAAAAACACGGCATTCCATGGCGGCACATCGCGCCGTCGCATTTTCCGGACGAGCAGACATACATTGCGTCCCTGCTCGCGGCGCTTCGCGAGTACAAGATCGACCTTATCGCGCTGGCCGGATACATGAAGAAAATCCCGCGGCCGGTCATTGCCGCGTTCCCGGACCGGATCGTCAATATCCACCCCGGCCTTCTTCCCGCGTTCGGCGGCAAGGGACTGTACGGCGAGAAGGTCCATCAGGCGGTGATTGACTACGGGGCAAAGGTCTCGGGCATCACCATACATTTCGTCGACGAGGAGTACGATCACGGACCCATCATCTTCCAGGGCACGGTGCCGGTGCTCGACACCGATGACGCACATACGCTTGCGGCACGCGTGCTCGCGCTCGAGCACGCGAGTTACTGGCGCGTGATCGATGCAATTGCGCAGGGGAGAATCACGGTGAAGAACCGGAAGGTGTATGGCACGGTTTGACACGCAAACCCTCTACGATTTCGACGCCGGCAT
>DATFYJ010000214.1:0-2427 GCA_035315105.1 Chitinivibrionales bacterium | reverse complement strand
CCATGCGCAGTACTGGGCGATCGCGCTCATGCCCGAGCCGAGGATGCCCGCGAAATGCAGGCGGCGGCACGAGGTGCCGTTAATCGATAACGACAAGCATTCCCTCCGGGACGTATTCGAACAGTTCCACGATATCCGCGTTCTTCATGCATACGCACCCGTGCGACGCGGGCGCGCCCACGGACTTCTCGTTGTTGGTGCCGTGGATGTAAATGTACCGCTCGTAGGAATCGATGCCCTCGCCGCGGTTGATCCCGTCTTCGCATCCTTCGAGGCGCAATATTCTCGTGAGGATCAGATTCTCGCCCGGGACGCCCACGGTCCATGTTTCTCCTGTGTCAAAGCGGTCCCGAAACACCCTGCCCACGGGCGCGCCGTGACCGTATTTTTCCTTCACTCGGTGCACGCCTGCGGGCGTCATGAGCGAGCCGTCGGCGTTGCCTACGCCGAACCGCGATGTCGACACCGGGTATTCCTTCACGGCAACGCCGTCGGCGAGGCGGTACAGCCTCTGTTTCGAAATGTCGACAAACAGGAATTTTTGCGGCGCCGCGCCGCAAGTCCGTTTGAGGCGCTCTTGGGCGTTCCGCAAACGCACTGCATCGATCATGGACGCCGCTCCTGCCGCGTCGCGCGGACGGTAAACAAACTTGTTGTAGACATGTGTGACGTAATAAAATATAATCAATATCTGCAGTGAAGCTCACACATCAGCGGAAAGGCAGTCAATCATGAACGGAAAGCCTGCGCAGCAACCCCAGCTTCCCACCAACGACGACACGTGGCGGATCTTTCGCATCATGGCCGAATTCGTAGAAGGGTTCGAGACGCTGTCGAAGATCGGCCCGTGCGTCACCATTTTCGGGTCGGCGCGCACGGCCGCGGGCGATTTGTACTACGAGATGGCCCGTTCGGTGGCTTCGCTTGCCGTCAAGCACGGCTACGGGGTGATCACGGGCGGCGGCGGCGGCATCATGGAAGGCGCGAACAGGGGGGCCTACGAGGCCAACGGAACGTCGGTGGGACTCAACATTCAATTGCCGTTTGAACAGGTGCCCAACAAGTACATCAGGCTGCTGCTCAGCTTCCGGCATTTCTTCTGCCGCAAGGTGATGTTCCTCAAGTACACCTCAGCGGTGGTCGTGCTGCCGGGCGGGTTCGGCACCATGGACGAACTGTTCGAAACGCTCACGCTCATCCAGACGCACAAGAGCGAAACGCTGCCGCTTGTCATTATGGGAAAAAGCTACTGGAAGGAACTCATCGAATGGCTGCGCGCGGGCATGCTTGAAAAAGGATACATTTCGCCGGAGGATTTCGATCTCGTGAGGCTCACCGACGATCCGCAGGAGACCATCGACATCATCAACGCGTTCATGAAGAAGCGGAGCACGCTGGTCAATTTTTCCTGACCGGAAGTTTTTTGCGCGAAAAGAAAGTTTATTGTTGACATATTTTTTTTTCGAAGATACTATTTATATGGAAGCGGGCAGGAACAACGCCGGCTTCCGATAAGTCAACAAACAAAAGGGAGCTTGCGGTCCGACGAGTAAAGGGTAAGCCCGCGCAGGTTCCGAGTTTCCCGTCCTCATCCAAAAGGAGGTGCTGCCGTGGCAGCGAAGAAAAGGAAAAAAGTCGCGAAGAAAAAAGCGACGAAGAAACGGAAAAGATAGGTTTTTCGTTCCTGCACGATGTGCGCAGGCGAAGCGGGTGGGCATGGTGCCCGCCCGCTTTTGTTTTGGGTGGTATAACTGTTGCACCCCAGTCTGGCATCTTTTAGATTTATTCCGCCTTGCGGAAGCATTCACGGGCAAAAGCATCCGCCGGGACGCGTGCAATTTCGAACGGCATGAGAGCATAGACAGCGCAGGGCATGATACCCTCTTGTTAAGGTCATGAAAGAATACTCCTCATACATCTCCGACACGTGGAACATCTCCGAGCCTCTCGCCAAAGAACTGTGCGAATGCTACGAAAAAGGGTATTCCCCGTATTACTGCGCCGACTACCGGCCCGTGGTCGCGGTTGAGCTCGACGCAGCCGGCGTGTGGCCGATCTTCGATTTCCTGCGCACCATGGTCGAGCTGTCGCCGAAGAAAAAACGGCTCCTCAACGCGCTCAAGAAAAGCGGGAAGCTCACCGGCGACCTGGAAAAACGGATCGTGCACAGCGCAAATTCCTTCGAGCTCGACGACATGCTCCTGCCGGAACGGCTCAACCCGCGGAGCAAGGGACAGCTTGCCCTCAAGAAGGGACTCGGCGAATGCGCCGACGCCATTCTTGCGCAGCAGGATACCGGTGCGTCGCTTGAGAGCCTCATCGCGCCGTACGTCGGGAAGGACCCATCGGTCGCGACGCAGGACGCCGTAATTGCAAATGTCAAGGACATCATCGCCGAGCGTTTCGCTTACGACGAGACCGCGCGCG
>DATFYJ010000213.1:0-20001 GCA_035315105.1 Chitinivibrionales bacterium | reverse complement strand
CACGCGCCGAGGCCAAACGCGGGCGCTGCGAGCTCCACGTGCGCAAGCGCGATAGTGCCGTCCGTGCCAGCCATGCGGTCTTCCCGGTGCGCGCTTGCGAACACGCATGCAGGCGCGTTCCTGCACAGCGGGTCCTTGCCTTTTTCCCATGAGTCAAGGAGCACGTCGAACCGCAGGGCGAGCGAGATCGGCGTCATGGACAGCAATTGTCCGCGCATCCACTCCGCCGCCAGGGCGGCGAGGTTTTTCACCGCGACCGGAGAATTCACCACGCTCCACGTGACTGGCTGGCGGTTGACTCCCGACGGCGCATGCCGCGCGATGTCAAGGATCTTTTCAAGGGTTTGCCGTTCCACGGGTTCGGAAATGAAGCGGCGGGTGGACCTTCGCGCCGTGAAATAGGCTGCCACCTGTTCCGGCGAGAGCGCAGCATCAGCCGAGGGCACGTATGCATCCCGCAGGTTTCCGCCGCACACGGCAATGGCGTTTACCGGGCATATCGCCTCGCAATGGCCGCACGCCGTGCAGCGCTTGTCCCTGGGCAGCGACACGGCCGGAAAGCCTGTTGCCGCGTCAATCTCCCAGATTTCGATGGGACATATTTCGACGCATCGGTTGCAGCGCGTGCATCGCGTTATGTCAATTGTTTTTTCGGCCATGCTGGTTCCTTATCTTTGATAGTGGTGATTTGATTTGAAAAAAATACCACATGCGATTGCTAATTGGAGAGTAATGAAAGATATTGGGCGTTTCCCTCGCTTCGCTCGGGCCGGTCCACCTAACGCGCCCGCTAAGAAAGCTCTTCTGTCAATTACATATTATTGCGCGAATCGGAATCCTCAGGATAAATATCAATAATGTCTCTTTGAACTTTTCAACTTATCAACTACTCTTCTCGGGTGCCCCCACAACCGAAGCATGATCCTTGCTGCTAGACCCTCAAGGGGTGCACCCAGGAGGGGGTAGCGGAAGACCGGCGCGCGTGTGACGAAAAAGGTAAAATCTAGTCGCGCGCCGGTCTGAAGCGAGGGGGATACCTCCCCCCATGAAAAGCCCTCTTGTATTAAAACATCTGGACAAAATCCCCTTCCCCGCCGTATCTTTTCCATCATGCGAAAACAGATAAAGCAGCTTGCAAGATGCTCCTGGGCCGGAACCGACCCTGTCTACCTCGCCTATCACGACAACGAGTGGGGCGTGCCGGTCCACGACGACAAAAAGCTCTTCGAGTTTCTTACCCTCGAAGGTTTCCAGGCGGGACTCAGCTGGATCACCATCCTCAAACGCCGTGACAACTTCAGGAAGGCGTTTGACAATTGGGACTGGGACGCGATCTCCCGGTATTCCGGCCGAGACGTGAAAAGGCTCATGGCAGACGCGGGCATCATCCGCAACAGGCTCAAAATTGTCTCGACGATCAACAACGCCAAACGCTTCATTGAGGTGCGAAAAGAATTTGGGACGTTCTCCAACTATATGTGGAGATTTACCGACAACAAGACGCTCCTACCGAAACGGCCCTATAAAGCATGGAAAGACATTCCGGCGCGCACCGGAATTTCGGATGCCATGAGCGAGGATCTGAAAAAGCGGGGGTTCACGTTTGTAGGGTCGGTGATTTGCTATTCACATATGCAGGCGGTGGGAATGGTGAACGACCATGTGAAGGGATGCTTCAGATGCCCAATAAAATGATTCTTGATTTCGGTGCATTTGAACTTCATGCCGAACTCTTCGAACTGCCGGTTTGCGAAGCAATAATAAATATTCTCCCGGCAACGGTTGACCTTACCGCATGGGGAGGGGAATTGTACGGAACGCTGGAACTTGCAGATGTCAAGAAGGGGAAGCTGGCGGATAAAATTCCTGCAGGCGGCATTGCCTACAGTTACCGGGGGGCATATCTCTGTATTTTCTTCGGCCAGACTCCTGCGTGGCCCGTGGAGCATATCGGGAATATTGAGGGGAATGAGTGGGAAAGATTAAAGGATGCTCGCGTTGACAAAGTGACAATCAAAATTGTATGATCTGCTCCATCATACACCGACGGCCTGTTCAGACCTTTTTCAGCGAAATATCCTTCACCTTCATGTTCTCAATCTCAATTACCGCATAATTCCCGCTCTTAAACGCCCCGGGGTTTACAATCCGCGTCTCCCCTATTGTGTCGACGCCGCGCGATTCGTGAATATGCCCGGTTACACACAGCAAGGGTTTTTTCGTTTCGACAAAGCGCCGTATTTCCCTGCTTCCCACGTGCCTCATGATCCACGCCTTGTCAACGGCCGTATTGAGTGGCGGTTCATGCGAAACAAAAATGAATGACCCGGACGAAAGCGACGCGAACGGGCCCTGCGAAAGGAGCCTGCCGAAGTCCGCCTCGGAGAATTCGTTCGGCGTAGTGCCGGGACAGGGCAGCGACCCGCCGATGCCGGCAATGGCGACGCCTCCGACTGAAACGGCTCTTCCTTCTATCCCGCACTCCGATTCCGCAAGCGTAGCAGCCGCCTCGGGCCGGTCGCAATTGCCGGCCACGGCGAACACCGGCCTGCCGGACTTCTTCACTTCGTCAAGCACCGCGGAAAGCTCGGCTGCGTCGCCGAAATGGGTGATGTCGCCCGCGAGCAGCACGGCATCGGCCGTTGCGAGATCGCCGGAAATTGATTTAAGCGAAGATGTCTTCGAATGAATATCGGCAAGGGCGAGAAGGATCACGGCGCTAGTCGTCGCGGAATTTTGTCCAGAGGAACGTGATCACCGCGAGCAGGCCGAGGCACACGAGCGCGGCAAGGCCGTATCCGGAGCGCTTTTGTTCGCGTTTCTCCTCCGGCGTTCGGTAGGTGAACGAGGAATCCGGCGTTGTTGTTTTGTCCCTTGGCGCCGCGGACGCGAAAACAGGGCTTGCCTCGCCCGCTCCCGGCTCCGTGGAATGACCGATGATCCTCTTGGTGAGCACATGGTCGACATTGTCGCCGAATACGGGCCGGCCTTTTTCGGCTTTGCGAGGGGACGAGTGACGATTTTTTTTTGAGTTCATTTGAGAAAATCCTAGTATGACAAAAAATAGTTCAATGCGGAGGTAGAGGACAACTGAAGCTCGGCGGTTGTTGACCACACTCCAGGGGTTCTCATTATCAGTGATATTGCCCCTCTTCAATTAGGCTGGTGCAGTTGTCTGAAATAAAAAGAAGAATGTTTTTTCTCCTATTCACAAATTTGTGAACACCTGCAAGATTTGACGAATTTGAGGAAATGTTGTAGAAATCACCAGTAGAATTCACCGCCGATACTAGTACCAGCAGCCATTTCCCGCCGATAGTAGAACTCGAAAAACGATCCGACATCAATTGAAGCCCATTGCGCAAAGCTGTAATGGAAATTAAAGGTTGCAGTACAGCTTAAATATTTTCTTGTGGGATGATTTTGATTGCCAAAATAACTGACCATAAGGGAGGGAATTATGTCTGCCTTGGGCGAAAGCTGTATTCCAATTCCGCTGGAAGCTTCAGCCGGTTGATATTCAACCACATCTATTCTGTTTGAAGCCAACCATGCCCCATCGAAAAGCCCTCCCTGATACCAGAGGGATTGTGTGAGCCTCTTCTTCCAAAATAACTGCATGTCGTAGGAAATACCCAACTGTGGGTTATATCCCGACAGGCCACCGGAAAAGGCAATTTGCCATTTGTATTTGGCGGTAGTATCCACAAGCGGGCTTTTTGTTATTTGCCAGCAAAAGTATGGAAAAGGAATCAGGGGCAACGAGAAATTATCAGATAATGAGTAACCGACGGAAAGCATGTTTGCAGTATTAAACCCCCGGTATGATATAGAATCTTCGGAGGCGACATACCCACCGACAGCAGGGTGCGCAAACCAGGTTCCGCGGGGATTCACAAGTGGCCGGTCTATTACCGCAAGCGGCACAGTAGTCTTGTTTGTCCCCGCACAGCCCAAACAAGTCAATACAAGCCAGGGAAAAACATTAATCAGATACCTTTTCACGATATTCTCCTTTGGACATGGAAATGTTGTGAGAACTATGGTGATACATGCATTTCTGCCCCTATCCGCTAATCAATTACGTGCACTATTAATGACTTCGACCATACCATTGTGTCCAACCAGCTATTAACCTGTACCTGAACTGAACATACTCCTGTTGTTGTCCATGCCCAATCAATTTGCGAATCTGGGGACCATTGAGTGACCTGCTTAGTAGAGGGACCCGAAAACAGGAAACGTTTAGTACCGGACCCCGTAGGATAAGTATACTGCTGCATTTCTCCCACCCGGGCTTCACCTTGGCCTGATGGCTGCGAGATGGGCGATGTGCCGTTTCCTAAATCAATCTGATTGCTGGAGGTCATGACGCCCGGGCATTTAACCGAATCTACAAAAGCGAAGCCGGCTGATGAAGGGTTCCCTATCACGCCGCCGCCTGAGAGGTCACCAATTGACCCTCCAGAAGAACAGCAAAACATGGTTGCAGCTGAAATGCCAATTATCGTTTGCCATTTCATGAAGGCTGTGCCCCTGAGTTGCCTGCACTTGTCGGGTACAACTGAATATTGACATGATACACGCGATCCTGGTCTGCGTCTTTCTCCACGATTCCAACCACCTTGTCCCGAAAACGTCGGACCTCATCTTTGACGGCCATAAGGCCTCTTGGCGACAGCGCGGCCGCGACGCAACTGATGTCCCGTTTCAAAGACGGACAATCCGTAATCGCTTTCTTCGCAACGTCGAGGTTCTGGAGATGAAATTCGGTGACTGCAACCGATCTTACCTCATCGCCGCTGGTGACCACGGTGTCCACCAACTCGAATCGTTTTCCTCTTTTTCGGATCAACCCCAGACGCAGAAGGAGTTTCACTGAGGCTTTTGCCTGGCTCGGCTTAATGGCAGGGACTACGAGTGATGCAAGGCGTTCCCAATCGTTGCCGATATCGTGCATGACCACCAGTTCCCGGATCGTGTGATGGTACCATTGCCTGTAGAAGTCGTGTTGGTCGCGGACGAGGAGTCGAGCATTGCTGCGGCGGTTGAATTCAGTGAGTTTTGCCCACGAGCGTATCTTCTGTTCGTGTGTCTTGGACTGATTGAATGCAACAAGTGCCTCAAAAATAGCGACCGATTTACCGTCAAGACCGATGGATCGAGCTACAGTATCTATTGCGTCGTCCGCAATATTCTTCTTTCCGGAGATCAATTCAGGGAAGTAGCTCTTTGACCGGAATCCCGCGGCATGTGCCCAGACTTGATAGGAAAATCGAGGATTCTTCCGCTTCTTCTCAGTGTAGAAATCACGTAGAAATCTTCGGAAATCGAGATATTCAAATATCGATGGCATCATATTGTCTCTTTTGTTCACTATTGAATTTACAAACAAATGATGGCAATTGCAATACCTCTTCGACATATTTCGTTCTTTTTTAGCGAACGGTAGACAGGGCGGGTTTGACCTCGATGCTCGGACTTTTCTTATGGAAATAGCGCCAGAGAGAGGAGTGACGTTGATAAAATCAACTTCTAATTGATACGCTTCAGCAGGAAGAAAAATCGTTGGGACTTTGGGTTATCTCCTCTTAGTCCGTTTCTTGAAAGAACAATTACATGAAGCCTTTTCAAGGTGGGCATCGATGAAATCTTGGGTAGTTCGGATGATGCTGCAACAGCGGAACGTTACTCGGCGTTTTCAATCTACAATCTTCAATCTACATTTATAAGTATTCCGCCTGCGGATGATGCACAAAAATCCCCATCGTCGAATGCTCCGGCACCATCTGAAATCCCGTTGTCAACGAGACTCCGAGCCGCTCTTCAACACCGAGTATTTCAAACAGCCGGGACTGATGCTCCACACCCGGAAGCCCGGGGTAGCCGAAGCTGTATCGCCTGCCGCGGTCGGGGGCGATGTACATGACACGGCGCACTTCCGCGGTAGTCTTGTCGGCAAGAATTTCAGTGAGGAAATTTGCCAGGCCGTTGCAATAAAACCCGTGGGTCAGTTTGTTTTCCGCCTCCATGAACCTGCGGCGAAGTTCGTCAATGTCTTTACCGATGGTGACGATCTGGACCGCGAGAACATCGCCGTCAGGACGAAAGTAGTCGGCGATGGAGCGGTTCTTTTTGGGCATGCGCGGCAGAACAAATTCGGCAAGCTGCGTGTGGAAATCCGACGGATCAAGTACGAACAGCCGGATGTCGTCGGCAAACACCGGAAAGATTCCGTACATTCCTGCAGCGTCAAGGAGACCTTGGGAAAGGATTTCCCGTTTGAGCGATTCAAACGCGGGCATGAATTCCTTTTCCGCTGCTGCAACAAATTCTTCTTTCCCCAGGTTTCCGCCGCCGAAATATCCCTTGAACAGCCGGTGCGTATCGATGCCCGCCAGAAGCTTATCGCTGTCCCAGTGCAGCACCTGGCTCGTGCCGTAAAACTGCGGGCTCACGATTTCCGGATGGGATAGCGGCTCTGGTGTCGCAATGGCCGGTGCGGCGTCGCGCGCTCCGGTCACTGCCGTCGCAGGCTCGCCGGACGGCGCGGGCCCGCGCTTTCTTATCTCGTCAAGTACTTTCGCAGCCTCGAACGCGTCCTTGGCAAAATAGACGCCGCCGCGGTACGCGCGGCCCTTGTCAAGCACCGCGATCCGCTGCGCGAATTCGCGGTTCACCGCCGCGCCGCCCACAAGGACCGGAACGCGCAGACCGAGCCGGTCAAACTCGGCGACGCACGCGCCCATTTCGCGGCTCGTGGTGACGAGCAGCGCCGAAAGCCCGAGCGCGTCGGGCTTCTCCGCTTTTACAGCCGCCATGATCGCGTCCAGCGGCACCTGCCTGCCGAGATCGACCACCTCGTACCCTTGATTTGCAAGAATCGACGATACAAGGTTCTTGCCGATGTCGTGCACATCGCCGTACACCGTTGCCATCACGATCTTCCCGCGCCTGCCCGCTTCCCTGCCTGCAAGGCGCGGCTTAAGGATCTCGAGCGCCTCCTTCATCACCTCGGCGGCCTGGAGCACGAACGGCAGGATCATTTCTCCCCGGTCCATCCTCGCGCCCACTTCGGCCATGGCGGGAAGGAGCACGGCGTTGAGAATGTCTTCGGGCTTGCGCGACGCAAGCAGTGTTTCGATGCAGACGGCAAGCTCCCGACGGTCGCGGTTGAGGATCTTGTCGCGCAGCGCAAGGTCGGGCGGCAGCGCGGACGCGGCCTGCGGAGCCGCCGCCGAAGGTGTCGCATGCGTAAACGCATTGACGAAATCGGCAAGCGCACCCGGCCTGCGGTTGAACAGCAGGTCTTCGGCAAGTCCGCGCATCACCGGATCAACGGCTTCTATTCTGTCCAGGTGCAGCGGATTGAAAATCGCCGCGTCGAGGCCTGCCTGCGCGGCGTAGTGGAGCATCACGCTGTTGAGCACCCGGCGCGATGCGGGCGCAAGACCGAACGACACGTTGCTCACGCCCATGATGGTGCGCACTCCCGGCAATTCCTCCTTGATCCGGAACAGCGCCTCGAGGCTGATCTTGGCCGCGTCGGCGCTTTCCGGCTCGCCGGTCGCGAGCGTGAAGGTGAGCGGGTCCACGTAGACGAAGCGCTCGGGCAGCAGAAACTCGCCGCAGGCAAGATCACGGATGCGGCGCGCGCACTCGAGCTTCTTCGCCACGGTCTTTGCCATGCCCTCGTCGTCGATGGTGAGCGCCACCACCGGGCAGCCGAACTCCCGTGCAATTGCAAGTATCTCCCGCGCGCGCTTTCCGCCGCGCTCCAGATTGATCGAATTGACAAGCGCGGAGCCGGGGCACGCCTCCAGCGCGGCGCGGATCACGTTCGGTTCGGTGGAATCGATGCAGAACGGCACGCCGACGCGCTCCGACAGAAACGACACGAGATCCGCCATGGTTGTCCGCTCGTCGTCGCGCTCGCTCACCGCAACGCAGATGTCAAGGGCTGTCGCGCCCCTTTCGCCCTGCTCCCCCGCGATCTGGAAAAGCTCGTCGAAGTTTCGCGACAGAACCAGTTCCTTGGTTTTCTTCGAGCCCTGGGTGTTGAGCCGCTCTCCCACGATAAGGGGTTTGGCGACGATTTCGAGCTCCTTGCCCGAAATGCCGGACCCGAGAAACGTTTTCTGCGACACGCTGCGGGCCGCGACGGCCTTTCCCGAAAGCGCGCTCCGAAGGGCGGTAATGTGCGCAGGCGAGGTGCCGCAGCAGCCGCCCGTCACGGCAAGGCCGCTCTCCGCGACCAGGGGCGCGATAACGTCGGCGAATTCGGCGGGGTCCATTTTGTAAACCGCCCGGCCTGCGATGTTTTCGGGCATGCCCGCGTTGGGCATCATGGAAACAGCGCCGTCATAGAGCCTGAGAAGCTCCAGAATGGAGCGCTTCATCTCATGCGGGCCGGTGGAGCAGTTGAGACCGAGGCAGTCGAGTCCGAGGTTACCGGCTGCCCCGAGAAACGCCGCAATATCGGACCCGAGCAGCATGCGGCCGTTTCCGTCGACCGTGGCATGCGCCATAAGCGGAACGGAAAGTCCCTTTTCGTCAAGCACGCGACGGATGGCGAACACCGCTGCGCGAAGCTCGCGAAGGTCCTGCATGGTTTCCAGAAGCAGAAGATCGGCCCCGCCGTCAGCAAGCGCGCCGGCCTGCTCACGGTACACATCCGCAATCTCGGAAAAGGCCCTCCTTCCCTTTCCGCCGCCCGAAGTTGACAAAAGGAGCCCGGTGGGCCCCATGGTTCCGCACACAAGGCACGCGTGCTCGCAGCACGCCTCTTCCACCGCCCTGCGCGCGATGGTTGCCGCTGCAACGTTGATTTCCCGGACGCTCTTCGCAAGCCCGTATTCGGAAAGCTTTATGCTGTTTGCGCCGAACGTGTTGGTCTCGATCACGTTTGCCCCGGCGCAGAGATACCGCTTGTGAATGTCAAGAATGAGGTCGGGCCGCGACAGAACGAGAATCTCGTTGCACCCGTTGTGGCCGCGAAAGTCTTCCAATTGCACTCCCGCTTCCTGAATCTGCGTTCCCATGGCGCCGTCAAATAGTATGGGCGTTCTTGATGAGAGGAGGTCGAGGAATTTCTGACCGAGACGTTGCATATGTACAGGCCATCTTTCTTGATAGTCATGTTTACTATTACATGTAAAATACAAGAAGAGCGTTTGTAGGGGGAAGAATCCCCCTCGCTCCGGCCCTACGGTCCTCCGCTACCCCCTCCCGGGTGGCCGCCTTGATAAAACAGCTGCAAGACCATGCATTGTTGCGGCGGCACCCACGAGAGATAGCTGTAAGTTGAAAGTTGACAGTTGTAAATCATGGGTGGCGCAAGAAGTACAAATTGACTAAAAGAAATTAATTCTGCCGCGCGTTAGGTGGACCGGAGGGTGAGCCAGAGCGAATTGCCGCATGATCCCTCGCCGAAGGCGGTAGGGACAGGCGGCAACGAGGCCGAAGGCCGACGGCCCTTGGAAGCACCCGAAGGGGTGGCCCGAAGGGAGACCGACCCTCGCCTGAGCGCACGCGAGGGCGAGGGGAACGCCCAGCCATTTATTCTTGATTATTAATAACCTTTACTGCCCCTTGCCCGCCACCGGCTTCTTTTCCCACAACAACACTTCCGCAATGACAAGCAAGCCCAGAATAACCCACAACCATGCAGAAAACGACCCCGGACGGCGCTGGCGCACGAACGACGCGAACCGGCCCGCTTCGACATACTTGACGCGCGGGGCAATGGCAGGAGCGATGCGCGGGCTGCGGAACGTGAAATCGGCCTCCAGCGTGTCGATGTTCGCCGCGATCCAGAAGGATGGATCTCCCTCGGGCTGGACGCGGTACAGCCCGGGCTTGTCAAACACGACCCTGGGCTGGCTTGACCAGCGCGCAATGTTCCTCCCCGACTCGTCGAACACGTCCGCGCCCCTGCGGCCGCCGAAATAGGGATTGCGTTTCGGGACTCCGGCGGTCCATGTCTGCGGCTCCTGCTGGATCGCGGAAAGCGCGTACCGGGCGAGCCGGTCGAGCAGCGGCACGTAGATTCCGCTGGCATACAGGCCGTTTTGCGCCGGGGCGCCGCTCTCGCGCAGACCGATGGCCGAGGCGAGCATCACCCACGAGTTTCCCATTGTGTCAATAAGGTGCGTCGCGAAGGGCGCGGCATTGTCCAGGCGCGCGAGCACGGTCCCGGGAAGGCCCGTGCAGTAGTCTTGAATCTGCACGTCCGCGTCCCTCAGGCGCCGAAAGCCTCCAAACAGGGGCGACACCGTGTCGGGGAGCACGAGGCCGTGCGGCCGCGTGTCGAACACCGGCTTGAGTTTTGCCGCGGCCCGGCCGGGAACCAGGGCCTCGTTCGCACCCGCGTTTGCGCTGTCGACCAGCGGCGAAAACAGCACGGCCTTTTTCCCCTGCGACTCGCCGGCTGCGAATGCGGCCAGGGGCGGCGACAGCTGGCGGACGCCGCACAGCACCACAAGCGCCGCGGAATCGATATCGTCCCAGGTGACGAGGCGGCCCGGACGCACGACCGGTTCCCATTGCTTCTCTCCCAGCGCCGAGAAAGCGGCCGACACCGGGAAACACTCGCGCGGTTCTCCCACGATAAGGACCCGAAGGGCAGCGCCCGCGCCCTGGACAAAATAGAATATATTGTCGTCGGGAAACGGGTCGTCGCAGTCGAGTGCAGCGGCCTGGCCCGGTTTCGCGCCATCGGCGGTCACGGCTACCGGCACCAGGACGCTCTGTCCGGGCCGCGCGCTTGCAACCGCATGACCCACGCGCAAGCCGCCCGCGGTGACGGTCACGCCCGTGTTCCGCAGCTCCCTGCCGCTGCACGATATGCGCGCGGCCACCGCCGACCGGTTTGCGGCCGACACCGCTATGTTCCATATGCCGAAGTTCCATGGCATGGTGGGCGCAACGCTCGCGCAGAGCACGGGTATGTCGCATCGCGCAAGCAGCGTGTCGAGTACCAGGCTCACGTTCTCCTGAAAATCTGAAACAACCACGAGCAGCGGCCTCCCGCCGCTGCGGCCGGCCGCAAAGGAGAAGGCCGAAAACATTTCGTGCAGCGGCGCCGGGCCGTGCCTGGTGAACGCGCCCGGAGGCGGACCGAATTTCTTCACCGGGAAAAACGCGGTGCGCTCACCGCTGTAGACGAACCGCTTCGCAGCGGGCGGGAGGACTTTGTTGAGCGTGTCAAGGAGCCCGAAGCCGGTGCGCCACAGCGGCGCGCCGTTGTCGCGGTAGTTCATGCTCACCGTGGGATCGACAAACGCGAATACCGACGCGTCGGAGTTGTGCAGGACCGCGAACGGGTCGCGGGTGGAATACGGCCGCGAAAAGATCATGACGAGAACGACGATCAGCGCAAGTCTGGCGAGCAGAAGCAGCAGGCGCTTGATCTGCCGCATCCTGCTCGTCCGGACCGCGGCCCGGGGAAAAAACCGGACCGTGGAAAAATTGAGACGCCGGAGGCGCCTGCGGTTGAGGAAATGCACAAGCACTGGGATTGCGCAAGCGGCAAGCCCCCACAGGAATTCCGGATGGACAAACGCGATCCCGTTCAATACATCCGCCTCCGCTTCTGAAGAACGCGCAGGAGCGCCTTCTGGAACGGTTCGTTCGTGACCACGCGCTCAAATCCGATCTCGAGCGACCGGCAGGCGTCTTCGATTTCCCGGCGGTGCCGCAGGACCCCGCCGGAAAAGAACTCCGCGGCCGTGAGGCCGTCCACCGCCACCCTGGCGCCGGTCTCAAGGTCGCGGACGTCAAGAGCTCCGGAGTTCACAAACTCGTTTTCAAGGGGATCGAGCACCCACAAAACCATCACGTCCTGGCGCTTGAACCGCAGATGCCGCAGGCCCCGGATCACGGCCGCGGGATCGTCGAACAGGTCCGAAATCACGATGCACAGGCCCCGCCTGGTTATCCTCACCGCGAGCCGCTCCATGGAATTGCCGCAATCGGTGGCACCGCCCGGCTCGAGGCCGGAAAGCCGCGACAAAATCGTGGTGAGCTGAAGGTTGGTGGAGCGCGGCGGCACCAAAAGGTGCTGCCCGCTGTCAAAGGCGAACAGTCCTGCCGCGTCGCGCTGGCGCACCAGGATCCACGCCAGCGACGCGGCGAGCGTTCGGCCGTACTCCCACTTGCTCATGCCCTTGACGGAGGAAAACGCCATGGAACCGCTTTTGTCAAGAAGTATCCAGGCAACCAGGTTGGTCTCGTCCTCGTATAACCGCACCACCGTCCGGCCCGTCTTGGCGTATTTGCGCCAGTCAATCAGCCGCGCCGCCTCGCCGGAAAGATACGGCCGGTATTCGAGGAACTGCGCAGAGAACCCGTGGTACGGGCTCTTGTGCAGCCCCGCCATGGTGCCCTCCACAATGGCCTTGGTCCGCAGGGTTAAGCTGCGGATGGGGGCCAGGTGCTCGGGCTTTAGAAATGATATTTGTTTTTCCATAAAATAATAATTCTTATAAATAAATTGGGCGTTCCCGTCGCCTTCGTCAAGTAGAAGGCGAGGGTCGGTCTCCCTGCCGGCTCGGCCGTTCGGCCTCGTTGCCGGACCGCCCTAGTCGCCTGCGGCGAGGGTCGGCCGGCAATCCCGCTATGGCGGGACCACTCCGGTCCACCTAACGCGCGGCAGGGGAAAATCTATTCTGTCAATTCATTTTCTTGCGCCAGCCGAAGTTCTAGGGTAAATCATCACGTTTTTGATATTAATTTATCAGGAGATTGCTTCGCTACGCTCGCAATGACACTTTGCTGTCAATCCGCATTCCGCAATCATCAATCCAAAATTCTTCTCGGTGCCCCCCACAGCGATGTTTCTTTCTTGCAAATGAACTATCTTGGGGGCTACCCATGAGGGGAACGCCTGCCCAACAGGAAGGGCAGATAGCGCCCCCGAGACCCCGCAGGCCAGAGGCCGAGGAGGCTTGGGGCCAGGGGGACACCTCCCCCTCCAAATGATTTTATTATTTATCAATATCTATTTATTATCCCAGGGCAACCCCGTCACCTCATCCGGGTCCCTGTTCAGCTCCCTTGTCTTTTGCGCGATTATGTCGGCAGCTGTCGCATCTTTCTTATAGGTCCTTATTATTTCCGCAATGTGCTCCTTGACCATTTTCATATCCTGTTCCGAAAATGCGGACACGAACAACGCGTCGGGATAGTTCACGAGGAGCTTTTTCCGCTCAACAGGGTCGGAAACAAGGTCGATCTTGTTGAACAGCAGCAGATGGGGAATCCTGTCGGCGGAAAGGTCGGCGAGCACTTCCTTGACTGTTGCGAGCTGGCGGTCGGACCACGGACTTGCGGCATCCATCACGATGAGCAAGAGGTCGGCCTGACTCACCACCTCGAGCGTTCCCCGGAACGAGGCGACAAGGTGGTGGGGCAGCTTGCGCAAAAACCCGACCGTGTCCGACAGCACGATCTCGCCCGCGCCCGGGATAAACGTGCGCCTCGTGGCAGTGTCGAGCGTTGCAAAGAGCTTGTTCTGCACAAGAACACTCGCACCCGACAGCGCATTGAGCAGGCACGACTTGCCCACGTTGGTGTATCCCACCAGCGTCACCTTGAACTCACCCGACCGGCTCTTGCGCTGCGTTGCGCGCGACTTTTCGATGTCCTTGAGCCGGTCGTTGAGGTCGGAAATTTTTTTCTGGATAAGCCGCCGGTCAACCTCGAGCTGCTTCTCCCCCGGCCCTTTCGTGCCGATGCCGCCCACCTGCTGCGAGAAATGCGTCCACGCGTGCGTGAGGCGTGGATAGAGCGTTTTCATCTGGGCGAGTTCCACCTGGATGCGCGCCTCGTTGGTACGGGCATGCCTTGCGAAAATGTCGAGGATGAGCTGTCCTCTGTCAATAACCTTCCCCTCCACGATCTTCTCGATGTTGCGCACCTGGCCGGGCGACAGCTGCGCGTCGATGATCACGGTGCGGCACTTGTGGCGCTTCATGAGGGCGCAAATTTCCGAAAGTTTGCCGGGCCCGAGGTAGGTGGACGCCACCGGCGCCTCGCGGCGCTGCACCACGGTTTCCGCGATGGTGGCGCCTGCCGTGGCGCAGAGCATCCGCATTTCCTTCATGTCAATTTCGAACAGCTCCGGGTCGGCGCCGCCGGTGAGCAGGCCGGCGAGGATCACGCGCTCGGTGGGGGGCGGAACGTCGGTGTCGAACAGGCGAGTTGGTTTCATGAAACGGTCATGCCCGGGATGGAAACCGCGGCATGCAGCGCCTTCTGGGACGGTGTGAGCGTGAGGATTTCGGGCTCCGATCCGGTGACGAGAATGGTGTGCTCGAACTGCGCCGAGAGCGAGCCGTCCCTGGTGCGCACGGTCCACTTGTCGCGCGGATCGGTCACCACCTCCCAGCCGCCGGCATTGATCATGGGCTCCACCGTGAGCGTCATGCCCGGCTGCAGAACAATGTCCTCGGCATCAGCGTCGATGTGGTGATACACGGAAAAATGCTCCTCATGGAACCTGGTCCCGATGCCGTGGCCCGTGTACTGGTGCACCACCGAGCAGCCCTGCGACCGCACATAGGGCTCTATGGCCCGGGCAATCGCCTGAAGCCCATTACCTGCTTTACAGGCGGCAATCCCGAGCAGCAGCGCCTTCGCCGTCACGGCCACGAGATGTTTCGCGGTGTCGCTCACGTTGTTTATCAGAAACGTCTCCGACGAATCGCCGTGGAACCCGTCCACAATGGTGGTGAGGTCAACGTTGACGATATCGCCTGCCTTGAGCAGTTCCTCTGCCGAGGGAATGCCGTGGCACACCACGTCGTTGATCGACGTGCAGATCGACTTCGGAAATCCCTTGTAGTTGAGGCAGGCCGGGGTGTGGCCGTGCTGTACGGTATATTCGCGGGCGAGGGTGTCGAGCTCCAGCGTCGACACGCCCTCCTTGACGAACTGCCGCATATAATCCATGAGCTCGCCGTTAAACGCGCCCGCCCTGCGCATGCCCTCGACCTCCTGCGGCGTCTTGACAACCCTCGCCGCGGACTTTACGGCTCGCGATTTGTCCTTCCCGTCAAGAAGCATGTGGCATTTCTTGTACTTTTTCCCGCTGCCGCAGTAGCAGGGATCATTGCGGGAAAGGGTGGGAGTATTCATGATATCAGGTAAAAATAGTTGGGGGCGGGGAGAGATTGCTTGACTCTACATAGACAAAAAGATTTGGGCGTTCCCCCGCTGCGCGGGGTCGGTCTCCCTCCGGGCTCGGCTGTTCGCCTCGTTGCCGGATCGCCCTACGCCTGTCGGCCGGGTCGACCGGCAATCCCGCTTTGGCGGGACCGCTCCGGTCCACCTAACGCGCGGCAACGGAAATATGTTTCGTCAAGTTGCAACACTTGCGCTCCATATAATTCGCATAAGGGCAAAGTAATTCATTCCCAATTAGTCAACCATGTAATGATTGTGGAAGATTTCTGTTGCCAAGCGCCAGGCAGGACTGGAGGCCGTGCCAGAGCGCGGTGCTGCCTGATCCCTCGCCGAAGGCGGTTGGGACAGGCAGCCCGAGGCCTGCGGCCGAGACCGGAAGGACGGCCGCCGCCGTCTTCGGCGGGGCGCCCAGATCTTCTCTTCGGCTTTGAGACAGGCTGTACCTCCCCCACATTTACATCATTCTAATTTATCAATGCAGCCATGAAATCAAAACAACCTTCCCACCGCCGCGGGAACGAACGCCTCGGTCCGCAATATCCTCGGTCCGAAATTCACCGCCTCAAAACCATGTTTTTCCAGCAACTCGACTTCAAAGGGGATAAACCCGCCTTCCGGGCCCACGGCAAGGGTCACCGGGCCTCCAACCGCGCGCGGGCATGGGGCGACGGCGACGGGATGAGCCACGAAAGCGCGGCTGCCCTTTATCAAGCCCGGCACCTCGTCCTCCACAAAAGGCCTGAAACGCCGCCTGAAATGCAGCACGGGCATCGCCGTGTCGCAGGCCTGTTCCAGCCCGAGCATACAGCGGCCGGCCAGTTTCTCTTCGGAAAGGAACGGGCTGTTCCAGAAGCTCTTCTCGACCCGCCACGACTCCATAATGTAAACACGTTTTATTCCCATTGCCGCAGCGGTTTCGACAATCCGTCTCAGCGCCTTGGGCCGGGGCAGTGCTATTAGCAGCGTGAGCGGCAGGGGCGCCGGCGGGTCCTTGTCGAGCGCGACTTCCATCCGGCACGATCCGGCATCGATCGCCGTCACGCGCCCCTCGCCCATCTTGCCGCTGAGCTTTCCCACCCGCAGCGTATCGTCGACCTGCGCGCGGTGCACCGTGGTGATATGATCGAGCCTGCGGCCGGTGAGAACAACGTGCGTATCGTCTTCAAAGTCCCGGTCGAACAGGAGAATGAGGTTCATGGGTCAGAAAATAGTTTTGGGCCGATGCCTTGGAACGGGAAGGCTGGAGACTCACCACAGAGGCACAGAGAACACCGAGAAGAAAATAGGACGAGAATACCCACTTTGAGTTTTCTCTGTGCCCTCTGAGTCTCTGTGGTGAACGTCTTCTTTACAGACGCAGCCTGCGGGATTAAAACCCCGTCCTCAGGGAGAGGCCTGCGGCTCGAGCGACGGGATTATACAGCGGGAGGAATTGAATTGACGAAAGCGACTTTGTCTCCAGTTGCTTGGTGGCAAACCGTACGTCGATAAACGCCACTAGTCTGTTAAGCACCATGGCGCCCAGGAAAAACGACGACGCCACCTGCCAGCTCATAGACTGCTGGAGCATACCGTTGAAGATGTTCCGGTTGGTGGGTTCGCCGGGAAGATCGTCCCAGTGCCACTGGAGATTGGGGGTGAGGTAGTCCTGGACTTCGCTTCTGTTATTGCGTTCCATCTGCTGATTGTAGCTGTTCAGGTCGTCGTAATGGGCCACGTTCTGCCAGTATAGATCGTCGGCGCCGGCGCCGCCGGCGGCCTCCGCGTGGTCCCACGCAAAGACCTTTGCGTTGTCGGATACCGTTCGTCCGTAGTAACTGCAGAATACCGCGCCGAAAATGAACAGCGCTTCCGCGGAGTAATAGGTAAGCGCTTTTGCATTGTCGCCCAGGTACTGGTGGCCCAGTCCGGGCAGCAACACCGACGCACACATGGCAAGCGCCACGGATTTATGCGGCCTGGCGGCCTTTGCAAACAGGTCAACCGTGTCGGTGCTCATGCTTTCCTGCACCGTGACCTGGCAATTGGCCGGGGCCGCGAGCGCGGCGCACAGCCACGCAGCGGCCGCAATGGCGCGAAGGCATCTCAAAACTGTATCCTCATGGCCAGCGCCGGCCCGGTGGCAAGGCCGCTTCCGGCAATGCCGGCCTCAAAGTCTATGTGGCGCCAGAAGGTCTGCTTGCCGAGCAGGTTTGCATTGTAGACGTTGGCGGATATCAGGGCGTCCACGGCGCTCACGATGTGGTTGACAAGGAGGATGAACAGGACTTGGGTCGCGATCTTGGAGTTTTGTCGGTACTGAGACATGAGCTTCTGGAAGACAAGCGCGCTGTCGGAATAACCGTAGGCCATGGGGTTGACGACGGCGCCGGTGGTCTTGTCCGAGATACTCACAAGGTACGAGTATTCGATGGAATCGTACCGCGTATACGTGTATTTGTAGCCGCGGCCGGTCGTGTCGGTCAATGGTTTGCCTGTATTGGCGGCTGCGATTTGGTCGAGCGTGGGCTGGCAGTCTTTCCATCCCTGAATGTACGCGTTCGATTCGTCGAGAGTCTGATAATACTGGTTCGACTTGACCAAACTATCGTGAACGAATCCGTGCAGGGAGTCGGTATAGATGTCGTTCAACCGCGACTGGGCATCGCTGTCGGGGTGGTCTCCCCCGTAAAGTTGGTTGGTGACATTGCTCAAGATAAAAGTGTATAGGCTGTCGTAATAGTTCACCATCTTGCTGGCAGAATAATTCCTGTTTGCAAACGCCTTGGCCTGATTGTACCTGTCGTTTGCCATGTTGCCGTAGGCCACGCTGGTGCCTATGATGGCTGCCTCGGCAAGAATGTACAGCCCGGCCCGCACGTAGCTCTTGACATATGCCTGCCCCAGACCCGGAACGATAAGCGACATGAGCATCGCCAGCTTGGGCGAGCGGTACTCCTTGAGGTTCTTGGCGAAATTGATGGCGCGGGCTTCCTCGATTTTCACAGGAGCGGCGGGTTTTGCGGCTGCGGCCGATTTCTTTGCGGTGTCGACTGCCATAGACTGAACCGCCGAAGGCGCGGGCACGGATGCGGGATGCGTTGTGTCGGCGGCCCGTGCGGGCGCGGCGGCGCCTGCGGCCGCCGAGGTGTCGGCGGGGTTCCGTGAAACAGCGGCCTTTGCCGCGGAAGTGTCCGCCTTTGCCGCGGCAGGCGCGGCCTGTTCCGTCTTTGCCGGCTCGGCAGCGCCCTTTTCGGGCACGAGCATCTCTTCGTAGAGATCTTCCTCCACGGCCTTCTTTTTATGCACGTCGGACTGCTTTACGCCGGGGGATGGCGCGACGGAAGAACCGCCCGCAGCTCCCTGTTTGGAAGCCGGAGCCGCACCTGAGTCCTGCATTGTGTCGGCGCTCGCGAAAAACACCATGCCGGCGAGAAGAACGGGGAATGCCGCCGAGATACATTTGACCATGAAGGCTCCTTGCGGAGTGATACTCGCCGTTATGGGATCACGTTTGCAGACTCAATGCAACGAAGAGATTTCGTGTCAGGCTGCGAAAAATTAACCGATATTGCGACCGCGGCAAAAAACCTTATAATCCCAGAACGTCACGCATGCTGTAAAGGCCCGGCTTTTGTTTCACCAGCCAAAGCGCGGCCGCAATTGCGCCCCGGGCAAGGGTGGCTCGACTTTGCGCAACGTGGCGCAATTCGAGACGCTCGCCCATTCCCGCGAACAGCACCGTATGGTCGCCCACGATGTCGCCGCCGCGCACCGAGTGCATGCCGATCTCTTTTCCCGTGCGCTCGCCCGTGATGCCGGCCCTGCCGTTCCTCACCGCTTCGCCGTAGCCGACGCCGAGCGCGGCAGCAGCGATCTCGCCGAGCCTCTTTGCCGTGCCGCTCGGCGAGTCCTTCTTGAACCGGTGATGCGCCTCAATGATTTCGATGTCGAATGTTCCGCCGAGCTTTCTGGCGGCAAGCTCGGTGAGCACGAACAGCAGATTGACGCCGAGGCTCATGTTGGGGCTTACCACAATGGGAATGGAGCGCGCGGCACTTTTTATGCGCTCCGTCTCCGCATCCGAAAAGCCGGTGGTGCCGATCACCAGCCGCGCCGGCTTCCCTTCCACGGCGGCAAGCAGCGCAAGCGTCGCCTGCGGCGAGGTGAAATCGACGATAACGCTTTTGTCAACGGGAAGGCCGGAGGTCGACCCGCGGAGCATCACGTCCTCCGACGCGAGGCCGGAGCACGCCGCGTAGTCCTTGCCGATTGCGGAATGCGAGGGGTGCTCCACGCACCCCGCAAGGGAGCAGGAGGGGTCCGAAAGGACCGCGGCGGCGATCTCTCTGCCCATTTTCCCCATCGCGCCGGTGACGATGATGCTCGTGGTCACGCAGGGCCCTCTCTACGAAAGCTGCCGTATCCCGCTCAGCTTGAGTACCGAAAGAAGTTTTTCCCGGTTGTCGCTTTCCATGTCGACAAGCGGAAGGCGCAGCGGGCCCGCTGCAAGCCCGAGGTAATTCATGGCGGTTTTTACCGGCCCGGGGCTCGTCTCAAAGAACATGGCATTGGAAACGGGCAGCAGCTCCTCGTGGATGGCAAGGGCGCCTGCCATGTCGCCCGCGAAAAAGGAATTCAGAAGGGCCACCATCTTCTGCGGCCAGATGTTGGCAACCACCGAAATCACACCTTTGCCGCCACACGCAAGGATCGGCAGCGTGAGCGCATCGTCGCCGGACAGAACGGCAAGCCGGTCGCCGCAGCGCCGGTGGATCTCGGAGATCTGCTGCAGGTTGCCGCTTGCCTCCTTGAGGGCAACAATCGACTTGAACT
>DATFYJ010000212.1:0-2610 GCA_035315105.1 Chitinivibrionales bacterium | reverse complement strand
CGCGAGGTCATCGAAATGCTCGAACGGAGCCGCGGCCTAGGCATCCATTCCATCATCGGCATCACGTCGCACCCCGATTCGGCAATACGCTCGCTGTGCAACGTGGTGATTAACATGGGGGAAATCACCGAGCCCTGCAAGCTGGGGCTCACGCCGACCGCCTCCACTGCCGTCATGATGGCACTCGGCGACGCGCTGGCCCTCGTCCTCATGGAAAAAAGAAAGTTCTCCAAAGAACAGTTCGGCCTCCGTCACCACGGCGGCTATCTTGGCCAGAAGGCGCGTCTGCCCCATTTGGGCGCGGCCGTCCGCTAGACCGGCGCCTGCCCCATGAAAACATCGTGCGATTTTCTCATCGTCGGAAGCGGCATTGCCGGACTCAGTTTTGCCATTCGCGCGGCAAGGGTGGGATCCGTAATTATGATTACCAAGAAAACCGACAGTGAGTCCAATACGAACCACGCGCAGGGCGGCATAGCATGCGTTCTTGACCCCAAAGACAGCTTCGAAAGCCATGTGCACGACACGCTTGTCGCTGGAGCAGGGTTGTGCAACCAGGAGGCGGTCCGCATCATGGTGAACGAAGCTCCGGAACGGCTCGAAGAACTTGTCGGATGGGGAACGCATTTTTCTACATCAAAGACCTCCAGGGCACCGCACCATCTGGATCTCGGCCGCGAAGGAGGGCATTCGTCCAACCGGATCGTTCATATGCGCGATTTTACGGGGAGGGCTGTTGAGGAATCGCTCATCAAGCAGTTGCGCCGTATGCCCAACATCACGCTGTACGAAAACCATTGCGGTGTCGAACTGATCACCGACCATCATATTCACGGCAGGTTTTCCCGGAGCGGCAACCGATGTTACGGCATGTATGTGCTCGATACGGTGCAAAGGGCCATTTTCGCGGTGCAGGCAAAAATCACGTGCTTCACCACGGGCGGATGCGGCAGAGTGTATCTCCACACCACGAATCCCGAAATCGCCACGGGAGACGGCGTGGCAATGGCCTATCGGGCTGGCGCAACGATAGAAAACATGGAGTTCATCCAGTTCCACCCCACCACCCTGTATCACGAACATGGCAGCTCGTTTCTGATTTCCGAGGCCCTGCGGGGGTTTGGAGCGGTTCTCAAAGATTCGCGCGGCATTGAATTCATGAACCGGTATCACCCCATGAGGTCTCTTGCGACACGCGACATCGTTGCCCGCGCCATCGACAACGAATTGAAGAAATCGGGCGACAGCTGCGTCTATCTTGACATACGGCACATTCCGGCCTCAAGGACGCGGCGGCATTTCCCCAACATTTACGCACGATGCAAAGCGTTGGGCATCGATATCACCCGCGACCTTATTCCCGTGGTGCCCGCGGCGCATTTCCTGTGCGGCGGCATCAAGGTGGATACAAACGGCCAAAGCACCATACCCAACCTGTATGCGTGCGGTGAAGTCGCCTGCACCGGCATCCACGGCGCCAACCGGCTCGCGTCGAATTCGCTGCTGGAGGCGCTTGTGTTCTCGCGGCGAGCTGCCGACGACGCGATTGGCAGGTTCCGCGGCATCCCGCTTGTACCCCACTCCATGATTCCCGCCTGGGACGACAGCGGCACCATCGACAACGAAGAATGGGTGCTGCTCTCGCACAACATCACCGAGGTACAGAGCGTGATGTGGGACTATGTGGGCATCGTGCGGTCGAACCTGCGCCTTGCGCGCGCCCTACGCCGCATCGCCTTTCTCGAAAAAGAGACGGAGAATTTCTACAAGCGCACGAGGATAACACCACGGCTTCTTGAGCTCAGGAACATCGTGACGACCGCGAAACTGATCGTGGCGTCGGCCCTTATGCGCCACGAGAGCAGGGGTCTGCACTTCACGACCGATTTTCCGGCGCCAAACGACCGTTACTGGAGGAAAAACACCGCACTTGTCAATCCGCTGGCGGGCCGCCGCGCCCGGTAGCCGGGGCACACATGCTCATCTCGATACTCGCAACTTGCCTGGTGACCGCCGGCGCCGTGCTTGCGGCGTTCTTCTACGTCCGGCGCCGCGGCAGGCTTCCCGCGTTACTTTTCCTCGCGGTCCGCGCGCTGATGATCACCGCGCTCCTGCTCGCATTCTTCGAACCCGTCATCACCTTTGAACAGCTGGAAACCAAACGAAAGACCGTTCCGGTTCTCGTTGATGCGTCCATGAGCATGCAGCTGTTTCGGCCTGACGTTGCGGTCCTGCCCTTTCTCAGAAGCCTTGACTCGCTCGGCCGCGCCGGTAACGGCGGTCCCAGGTTCCAATTCTACTGTTTCGGCGACTCTCTCCGTGTCTGCCGGAATCCCGGAGAAATCAGGTTTTCCGATCTGCAAAGTTCCCTGCCGGATTCGACGAACGATCCCGCACTCCGCGACGCGCCGTTTATTCTGATCGTTTCCGACGGCAATCTTTCCAATGTCTCGCTCCCCCAGGGCGGCCTGCGGGACAAGTCGTGCCGCTATCTGGAACTGCCCGCGGTTGCTCCCCGGCCGTACCTTCAAACGGAGATCCTCGGCGCGCCGGAAAGCGTGGCGCTCGATTCGGCCTCCGCGGTCACTGTGGGAGTGCGGGGATTCGCGC
>DATFYJ010000211.1:0-9843 GCA_035315105.1 Chitinivibrionales bacterium | reverse complement strand
CCGGGAAACGGGGTCGGAATGTAGAATTCCGCAAGGTCAATCCTTGCGTCACGGGTGAAGGCAAGGATGCGCTCGGCCACCGTCTTGTCCTGGTTGTCGAACCCGATGCCGAACGACCCGAAGAAATGGATGCCGCTGTCCTCGATCATGCGCACGAGGTCCACGGCCGCCGTCCACTGCTCTTTGGGACACTCCTTGTCAAACAGTGTTTGCGAAATCCGGTCGAACCCGAACACGGTGTAGATCGAGGCGGTGCCGCCGGCCGCAAGCTTTTTGTAGAAGGCCGGGTCGGGCGCCATCATCATGGTGGAGGCGAGGAAGATCTTTATGTCCCCCAGTTCCGCGGTGCGCTCCATTATTGACAGAAAGAATTTCATGGGTTTCTTGCCCGGGAGCATCACGGTGTCGTCGGTGAAGTAAAACTCGCGGAAGGGCATGGAGGCGATGTCGGCCATGATGTAGTCGACCGGCCGCAGCCGGAACAGCGTGCCGCCCATATAGGGAACCGGGCATCCTGCGCACGGCGCCGGGCAGCCGCGCATCACCTGGACCAGATGGGCATTCCACCGGTACTTGTCGGGCGAGAAAATGGCGCGCTTCGGAATGGGCATCTTCGACAGATCGTAATAGGAGCCCGCCTGGTAGCGTTTTTTAAGCGACCCTTGCGCGGCGTCCGTAAGGATGTCGTTCCACACCAGCTCCGCCTCGCCAACACACACCGAATCCGCGTGGAGCAGCGCCTCGTCGGGCATGGCTGTCGGGTGGATGCCGCCGATCACGGTTTTCGTACCTCGTTTGCGGAACTCGTCGGCGATCTCGTATGCACGCTGGGCCTGCGGGGTGAAGCAGCTGATCACAACGAGGTCTGGTTTTTCGTCGAAATCGATGGGGGAGATGTTGTCGTCCGTCAAGGCAACATCGATTGAATCCGGCGTGAGCGCGGCAATGATCGGCAGGGCGAGCGACGGCGGCATGGTGTAGTCGCCGATCACATGGTTTTTGAGTTCCTCCCGAAGGGACCGGTGGTCTTCGAGGAACTTCTTGAATTTCGGGTATATGAGCCGCAGTTTCATAATAGTATTCCGTGGGACAAAAATATTTTCTCGCAAAGATCGCCAAGGCGCTGCGAATAATGAAAACAGTCTCTTTTTTTTTCTCCTTGTGTCTTGGCGTTCTTTGCGAGAGAGCTTTTATCCTTTCGATATCATATCGGCCACTGCCTTGCCGCTCGCCATCACATTGTAAATCCCGCCGCCCGCCTTGGTCCAGTGTCCGGCCTGAAAGAGATTCGGAATATACGTCGTAAAAGGAAGCTTGGACCGGCCGTACAGGTCGCTGGTGTTCTCGAACCCGTACAGGGCGCCGGCCGTGTTTCCCGTGTAACGCTCGAACGTGTCCGGTGATGCGACTTCGCAGACGCGGATTTTCGGGGTGAAGTCGCCGAGGAGTTCCTTCGCCTTTTGCATCATGGCGTCGGCGATGCGCTTCTTTTCGTCGCGCCAGGCGATGCCCGGTTGCTGCTTTACAAGATGGATAAGCGTGATGCACTGGCCGCGGCCCGGATCGGGCGGCCTTGCGATCACCAGATGGTCGATGTCTGCGGGAAGGCCGCTCCCGATACGGCGGTAGATTGCGTCGTGATCGTTCGATCCGAACCACAGGGTAAGGTTTTCTTCCGCTATGCCGGCCGCGTCGCCTTCCATGCCGAGGTAAACGCACACCGCAGACACCGACGGCGAAAGGTTTTCCAGCCGGCGCAGCCAGAGCGCCTTGCGCGACGGTTCGGGAACGAGCGTGCGATGCAGAAGGTAGGGGCTGATGTTCGAAACGAAAACTCGGGCGGCAATCTCCTCCCCGCGGTCGCCTACGGCGGCGACCACCCTGCCGCGCTCCATCCTGAGGGAGCGGGCCGGCCACAACGTGCGCACCTCGCCGCCGCGGGAGGTGATTGCGGCCGAAAGCGCCTGCGCGAGCGCGGCGAACCCGCCTTTGACATAATGCGAGCCCTCACAGGCGTGTGCGATAAAGATGAATGCGTTGTAGAAAGGCGCGATTGACGGCGACGATCCGCCGAACGGCCAGATCGAGCCCAGAAGGAACCTGAGCCGCGGGTCGGCAACGAAATGATCGATGTACTCCTTGTAGGAGCCCGAGGGCCCGACGCCGGGGGAGGCGAGAGATGCCACGCCGTCCGCAAGGTTCCCCTTGTAAACGGCAAACAGCCGCTCCATATCGGCAAGAAGCGCGGGCACGGCCCTGCTTTCATGCGGGAAGTCGCGGCATAGGGAATCTGTGAGGCCGCCCAGGTCCGCGGGGAGCGTGTACGAAAAATCCGGTGAAAGAACGCGGGCCGTGCTGGTGTTCGGGACAATGTCGAGTTTTTCGCGGAGCCCCAGCTGCGCAAGCAGCCCGGACACGAAACCGTTGTCGCCCATGGAGACCGAATGGACCGAGGAATCGAACGTGAACCCCTTGCGGGAGAATTCCTGCGCATAGCCGCCGATTCGGGAAAACCGTTCCAGCACAACCGTGCGCATGCCCTGCTGCGACAGGAGCGCCGCGCAGGTGAGCCCGCCGATGCCGGATCCGATGACCGCCGCGTCGAAGTCAGTTGACAAAGGGGATTTCCTCGTGGAGAAAGTACCATTGGGCGCACCGGCACATAAGCAGTGGCTCCAGGTCGTTGTACAGGGACTGGACCAGCATCGGGTCGTCGGCATCGAGCCGGTGAAGGCGGAGTTCGCAACGCTCGTCGTCTGCTCTCTCGGCAAAGGCGGTGAACACCCTGGCGCCCGGCTGCGCGAACCGCACCAGCCTGTCCAGGCCGGCGCCGCCCCACACCTGCCTGCGCAGGAGGGTCACGGGCAGCGAGTACGGAGTCTTCTCGTCGAAGACCGCAAGCAAGACGCTGCCGCGCCTCAGCACCGCGGCCATGTCGAGCGCCGCCGGCCGGTCGGTCCCTATTTCGATAAAATTGACAGAAGCGAACATGCCGGACGCCGCCATTGCGCCGCTACGCGCGCGGGCCGCGTCCGCGAGGCCCGGGGTCGTAAAGCGCAGCGCACCGGTGACGGGAATGCCGCGGGCCGCAAGCGCCGGGGCGATGCATTCAACCGCGCCGAAATGGCACACCGCAATCACGACGCCGCTGTTGCTTCCCGCGTCGGCCGCGAGCGTTTCGAATTCCGGCGGCATGGCGACGCTGTCCGTGAGGTAGCTGTGGTATTCGCGGGGCGAAAGGCAGAGCGGCAGCATTTTTTCGTAGTAGTGGAGCAGGACGTTGTTCTGGATTTCGCGGACAAGCGCGCTGGTGGCGGGGATGGCGAACGCCCTGAGGTTCCGTGCGATCACCATAGATTCCTCCGGGTATGCGTCGAACCATTCTCTCCCCTTTGTGAAGATCAGGCTGCGCAGCTCCTCCCTGCTCTTTCGGGGAAGCGACGCGAGAAAATCCGGTGATTGGAGGAAACCTGAGAGTTTCATAGGGTTCAAAAATGGATGGTGGCACCCGGAAAAGCAAAGCGCCGGCCCGCAGGTACGCGCGCCTTACGCCCGGGCGAGGAGGGCGCAACAGGTTCCAGGGTCATTTCTTTTGGGCCAGGTACTTCTCAACGGTCGCAGTACATTTGCCGATGGTGACGATATTGGGGAATTCGGTCTCGGGGATCGTGATGCCGAATTTTTTTTCCATGGTTGCCAAAACCTCGAGGAGCGCCATTGAATCGAGGCCCATGTCGTTGATGAAATGCGCATCGTCGGTGATCTTCTCTTCGCTTATCTCCATGTCTTCCGCGATTTCCTTGATCAGGTCGCGTATCGTCGCCTTGATGTCGGCCGAATTCATCAGCTCTCCCTTACATGGTGATGGTATGGCAGCCTGCAGGCACCCCCGCTTTTGCCCCGGAAGCAATAAAATATAATATGTGTTCGGCCTTAATTTCTGTTTTTGAGAAGAATACTTCCGCAGTACCCGTCGCATGAAAAGGAGTTTACGAGCGCATATTCGGCCGACACGGCATGCCGCGTGTCAGCCACGAGGTCGATCTCGCGGCACAGCGGATAGCGGCTGCCGGTCCCGCTGATCCTTCCGTGCTTCATGTCGCTCAGGGCGCAGGCAAGGGAAACGCACGGCGAGGCGCCGATGCATTCGCCGGTTTTCGCCTTGTACGCGGCAACCGGTGTTGCGGGCAGCAGTTCTTCGAGCGCGAGCGCTTCCATGTTGTCGGCCGCGGCAACGCCGCTTGCGCCCGCAGCCACGAACCCCACGGCCGAAAGGGGAATGCCCGCGGCTTCGCAGGCCTGTTTCATCGCATGGCGGGCGCCGTCGCCGCCGGGGTTGAAACCGCTTGCGCCCCTTTTCGGATCAAAGCAGCTGGCTATGCCCGCGATTTCCGCGACAGGCACTGCGCCGCGTGCCTTTGCAGATTCCTCTGTTTCAAGGCAGAAAACCGCGCAGCCTTCGCCGGGCACGGTCCCGCTCCCGTCCTTTGCAAACGGCAGGAGCGTTCCTTGCACCGAGAGGAGTCCGGACCTATCGAGGCCCACGATACCGTAATAGCTTATTTCCTCGAGCCCGCCCGCCACGATGCACTGTTCGTATCCGCGCCGCAGGAACATGATCGCGTAGGCCAGCGCGTCGAGCCCGGCGTTGAACGTCGTGGCAACGGTGGAACTCAGCGCGTGCGCGGCGTAGCGGATGTTGGCGTTGGAGGCGGGCGAATTGATGACCGTGTTGGCGAACGCCTGGGGATTGACATTGTGCGACCCATTGACAATTGCATCGGACAGGAAGTCGCCGATGCTGGCGACGCTGCCGAACGCCGTGCCCACGCACAGCCCGGGTCGCCTGCCGTCCGGCGCCGATTCGTACAGGCCCTTGCACCCGAGTTCGATGGCCGACAGCAGGAGCTTGGTCGCCCGGTCCTTGGTCCGCAGGCCTTTTTTTCCGAGAATCGCCTCCGGATCGAAATTGCCTATCGCGAATGCCTGCCGCGCTTCGGGAAGCGAGTGGAATTCGAAGTCCTTCACCGCGGTCGTTTTCGGCGGCGCAAGGAGCGAGGCGGCCACTGCATCCGGGCTTGTGCCCAGGCAGCTTACGGCGCCCGCATGCGTTATTACGATTTTCGGGTCCATGCTTCCGCGTTATCCCCCGAATTTCCCGAGAACGAGCGTGGAATTGTTGCCGCCGAACGCGTACGCGTTCGAGACCGCGACCCGCACCCCGGCGTTGCGCACGGTATTGGGCACATAGTCAAGGTCGCATTCCGGGTCCGGCTCGCGGTAATTGATGGTCGGCAGAACAACGCCCCGGCTGACCATGAGGGCGCAGGCGGCGGCCTCTATGGCCGACGCTGCGCCCATGGTATGACCGATCATAGACTTAATTGACGATACCGGAATTGATTTTGCCCTGTTGCCGAACACCGTCTTGATGATAAGCGTCTCCGTCTTGTCGTTTTCCTCGGTCCCGGTGCCGTGGGCGCTTATGTAGTCGACGCTTTCGGGCGCCACGGCCGCGTTGGCAAGCGCCCTTTTCAGGGCAAGGATGCCGCCGCTGCCGGAAGGGTCGGGGATGGTCATCTTGAACGCGTCGCACCCGAGGCCGTAGCCGAGCACCTCGGCGTAGATCCTGGCGCCGCGGTTCTTCGCATGAGTCAATGATTCGAGCGCGAGCACCCCGGCGCCCTCGCCCACGCACATGCCGTCGCGGTTCTTGTCGAACGGCCTGCACAGTTCCTTTGCAGTGGCGAGCAGCCGGTTGAACCCGGTGAACGCGATTTTCGAAATCGGGTCGCTGCCGCCGGCCATCGCCACGTCGACAATGCCGGTGGCGATGAGGTCGAATGCGTATCCGATGGCGTAATTGCCCGCGGCGCAGGCCGTGGGGATCATGATGACCGGTCCGCATGCCCCCACGCTCCGGGCCACGTTTGCGGAAATGACGCCGCACGGGTACTGGGCAGGAAGGTCGGCCGGAACAGCGCCGGGAGCGCCCTCGCCACGGTACAGCATTTCGATTCCCTGCTCGAGAATCTGCGGTTCGCCCATGGTGGTACCCATGCTCACGGCCACGCGGTACGGGTCGAGTTTTGCCGTGTCGAGGCCGGCGTCGCCCATAGCCATCTTCGCCGCGGCGCAGGCGAACTGGCTCGATCGTCCCATAGATGAAATCTGCTGCGGCGAGAGAAATGCGGAGGGTGAGAAGTCCTTCACTTCCGCGCCGACGCTGGTGCGAAAGCCGGACGTGTCGAATGCGGTGATGGGCGCGATTCCGTTAATGCCTTTGCATGCGGCATTCCAGAATGCTTCGGTGCCTGTGCCTATGGGGGAGACGACACCCAGTCCTGTGACGACAACCCTGTCTTTTTTCATGAGGCCTGTTCAGATGGAACGCTAAATGACAAAAAACGGGCGCGTGCCCGAAGAAAAGGGCAAGATGCGGCTAAACTTCTAAAATAGTAAAAACAAAGGCGTGATTCAACACAAAGAATCATCAGGCGCTTAATCCGCCGTCCACGGTTAGTACGCTGCCGGTGATATACTGCGCCTTGTCAGAGAGGAGAAAGGAGACGCAATCGGCCACTTCACGGGGCGTTCCCATCCGCGACACGGGAATGGATTTCCTGATTTCCTCAAGCTGTTTTTCGGTCATTTTCGCGGTCATGTCGGTCTCGATGAAGCCGGGCGCGACGCACACCACCCTCACGCCGGTCTTTGCCACTTCCCTGGCAAGCGCCCTGGTGAATCCGATGATGCCCGCCTTGGAGGCGCAGTAGTTGGTCTGGCCGGCAACCCCCGAAAGACCGCCCACCGAGCCGATGTTTACCACGCAACCTTTTTTGTTCTTCATGAAATGGCCGATGAGCGCGCGGGTGACGTTGAAATAGCCGGTGAGATTGGTGGCGATGACGTCGTCCCAGTCTTCCTTCGGCATGATGAACAGGCTCTTGTCGCGCGTGATCCCCGCGTTGTTGACAAGCGCGTCGATCCCGCCGAGCTTCTCTTTTGCAAACGCGACAAATGCCTGGACCTCATCGGTCTTGGTACTATCGGCCTTGAATGACCACGCCGTGCACCCGTTCTTGGCGAGACTGTCGGCAAGCTCCCGGGAAGACTCGGAGCCGCTGTTATAGCTGAATACAACCCGGTTTCCTTCCGTGGCAAGCGTTTCAACAATCGCCCTGCCGATTCCTTTTGACCCGCCGGTCACGATAATATTTTTTCCCGACATTTCAACTTCTCCTATAGAAAAGATTCACCGCAGAGACGCAAAGGGCGCAAAGAAGACAAGAAAAAAACTCACCACAGAGACACGGAGAACACAGAAAATAGGAATCCACTTACAAAGAAACTAAGTAAAAAAATAATCTTATTTACAACTGCTGCTCGTGGGTGCCGCCACAACTATGCTTGGTCTCGCAGCTGCATTGTCAAGGCGGCCACCCAGGAAGGGGTAGCGCAGGACCGGGCGCGCCTTTTTAATTGATGATTTGCAAAGTGGCGTGACCGGGCCGGAGCGAGGGGGAAACTTCCCCCCATGAAAACCCTTCTATAATCAACCCATCAACTTATTAACTTTTCAACCCTCTTCTCACCGCATCCTTCACCTTCTGCGAATACTCCCGTGATTTTAAAATATTTTCCGCCTTCTGCCGAAACGAAGACAGCGATTCTTCCAGGTCGGCGCCGGCGAAAAATTCCTTCCACAGCCGGATAAATCCCTGCCGAAGTTTGTCCTCCGAAATAAGCTTTGGCCTGAACACAATGTTGGCGCAGTTGTACTTTTTCCAGTCGCGCGGAACAATGAACCGGCCTTCCGCCTCGATGCGCTTCCAGAACGGCGTGCCGGGAAAGGGCGTTGCGATGAAGAACTCGGCCGTTTTCACGTGCGCCCGCCTGCAGAAGTCAAGGATGGTGTCGAACTGGTCCTCGCCCATGGTGTCGAACCCCACGCCGAACGACCCGAAAAACCGGATGCCGCGGTCTTCGAGGCCGGCCACGAGGTCGAGCGTGCGGCGCCACATTGCCGGGTCGCGGCGATAGAACCGCACGCTCACCGGGTCGCTCGCGAACACCGTGTACATGCTTGCCGCGCCCGCCGAGGCCAGGGCGTCGAGGAACGCGGGATCGTTGTGCATCGCCGGCGAGCAGGACAGAAACATCCTCACGCCGAGCCCCTTGACGCGTTCGCATAAATCAAGCATGTACCTGGTGATGCGCGGCCGGTTGAGCATCACCATGTCGTCGGTGACGTAGAATTCCCTGCCGCGCAAGGCCTCGATTTCCGCAACAACCTTCTCAAGGGGCCGCAGCCGGATCTTTGTGTCCTGGTACAGTGGAATGTTGCACCACTCGCACCCGAACGGGCACCCGCGCGTGATCGACACGAGCGACGCGTGCCAGTCGTATTTGTCCTCGATGTCGAAAATGCCGGGCCTTGCCGATGCGATCTGTTCCGGCAGCGGCACGGTTTCCGCTTTGTACATTTTCTTGAGGGAGCCGGCCCTGAAATCGGCAAGGATCGCGGGCCACACCGTGTCGGCTTCGCCGACGCACAGGCTCGTGCAGTGGAGCGCCGCCTCCTCCGGCATTGTTGACGGATGCATGCCGCCGGCGATAACGGTTTTTCCGCGCCGCAGAAACTCGTCGCCGATCTCGTAGGCGAACCCCGCCTGCGGCGTGAAATAGCTGATGGCGATGACGTCGGCGTTGTCGTCAAAGTCAACCGGCTCGATGTTCTGGTCTATCACCCGGAAGGAGACGTCCGCCGGCAGGAGGTTGGCGAGAATGGGGATGCCGAGTGCGGGCGGCATGCGGAACGCCCACGTGGCGGCAACCGCGGGTAGCTCCGCAAGCTCCGGATAGGTTTCGAGGAACTTTTCGAACCTGGGATAGACAAAGGTGATTTTCATGGAAGGAAAAATAGTTTACCACGGTGCGGCCGGGGTGACCGGCGTGCGGCACGCCTTGAACCGGAAATTGCATCCGGCCGGTATCACGCCCCGCGGAATTCCCTGTTTTCAACCGCGTTTCATTATATATATTGCTTTTATCCACCCGCCCGCAAGGGCATTGACAAGGGGCGTTTGTGAAAGCTTTAAGGAATCTTCCGGTGTACGTTGTGTTGCTTTTCGCGCCGTTCTTCAATGCCGGCGTTTTTGCGGCGCCCAGCGACTCTCCCCGGACCGCCGTGTCCGATACCGTCAAACCGGATGCGGTATACATCCCCAATTCGTCCGCAGATAAACCTCGGGAGCAGATCGTTATTCCGAACTTCAGGGCCGGCGGAATCGACACGGCCGTAAAAGAACGTCCCTCCAAGACCATTATCGAAGAGGAACAGTACCCGCATACCGACCTCTCAGCGAAACAAACGACCATTGTTCCCGTGAACGGACGGGTGCGTCATAAGGGCAGGATTATCACCGGCGCCGCGTTGTTCGGCGTCTCCTATGGCGTGTCGCTGGCCGTTGCAGGCATTGCGACCTCGAACGGCTCCGGCTCGTCAAGCAGTAACCAGCAGGCCGGATACCTGTGCGTCCCCGTGGTCGGTCCGATCATTCTGTATTGTACCAATCAGCCCACCGGCACCGACGCCACGCCCGTGATGCTTCTCTGCGCAGGCTGGTCCGTGGCGCAGGGCATGGGACTCTGGCTGCTCATTTCCGGGATTGTGGGAACTCCCGCGAGATCGCAGGTGTCGGCGCTGCCTTTCACCGTGGAGCCTCTTGTCATGAAGGACAGGGCAGGGCTCACGTTCAGGATGCGGCTGTAAGCAGGGGATGCGCAGGCTGGTCTGACATTGCAGAATGGTGCGGGCAATAATGAAGAGATTTTCAGGTC
>DATFYJ010000210.1:0-4952 GCA_035315105.1 Chitinivibrionales bacterium | reverse complement strand
GGGGACGCGCCAGATCGGCGTGGTGCGGGGCAATTCTGCGTCTGTCAAGGTGCGCTACGGGCCGCTTGCCGCGACCCGGAAGATGCTTGCGGCCACGTGGGAGAACACGACGCTGGTATTCCAGGTCCTTGGCATGCTTTCCACGCAGAAGGTGTCGGCCAAGGAGCTCACCGGGCCCGTGGGCATCGTCCAGTGGATCGGCATCGTGGCCATGGCCGGGCCGGTTGAGATCGTCAAGCTCATGGCCCTCATCGGCATCAACCTTGCGGTGCTGAACCTGCTGCCGCTGGTGATCACCGACGGCGGCCTGCTCCTGTTTCTGCTCCTTGAGGCGATTCGCCGCAGGCCGCTGTCGGTGCGGGCGCAGTCCATTGTCAACCGGACCGCGCTTGCATTTTTTGTCATGCTGTTTTTGTATGTCACCTACAACGACCTGGGCCGCGTGCCGGACCTTCTGAAAGTGATGACGGGGCGCTGACCATGACGATTCGCATGATGTCAATTGCCGCCGGGGCGCTTGCCGCAGCGCTTGCGTGCGCGCCGGCGCACGGGTTCGAGCAGAAAACGCCCCTCCCGGACACGCTCACCCTGGAGCAGACGCACCTCCTCGATTCGATCGAGAACGCCCTGAACGTCAAGGAGTGCTGCCGCGGAACGCTCGCCTCCTGCCTCAACCGGAAGACGCCGTGCCCGCTCGCTCCGAGGCTCCATGCGTTTGTCAAGTGGCTGGTGGTGCGGGCCACCGCCCCGTCGACGATATTCGTTGAAGCCGACAAGCGCATCGAAAGCCTCACCTCGACGCGAAAGGGCGTCATCGACACGGCCGGCTATGCCATCGCCGGCGACAGTCGCGCGCCGATCCTTATCGCGGGGTACGTGAGCGCAACGTGCCCCATTTGCCACTTCGTGACGCACGAACTGTACGACGCCGTCACCTCGGGCGCGCTTGCCGGCAAGGCAAGACTCATGGTGAAGCCGCTCGGCAACGGGTTTGCAAACCGGTCGCTCGTTGCGGCGAACTCCATGGGCAGGTTCTGGGATTTCTTTATCGCGCTTGCAAAGACCAAGGTCCGCGTGAGCGAGGAACTCATTTACATCGTCGCCGACAGCCTCGGGATGTCGCACGGGGAGTTCAAGCGAAAAATAAGCGCGCCCGAAACTGACTCGACGGTAAAGGCCGCTACGCTCGAGGCGGGGGTCAACGGCGTCACCCTCACCCCGTCGTATTTTATCGACCGGGTGCGCTACGGAAGCTACAAGGACCCGATGTGGCTTATTGACGCAGCGGAATACAGGTACGAGGCGCTGAAAAAGGCGCGCTGAAGCCGGGGACCCTGCTTTCCGGCGGATGGAAACGACACATGAACATTGCCAACATCCTTCTTGTCAACATCGACAACCCCGACCTCGCGGCTCAGCTTGCGTCGCGCGGGTACACGCCGGTGCCGGTGCAGGACATTCCGTCCATGCTCGACGTAAAGGTTTCGTTCGCGACGGTGCTGGTGAGCCAGGAGGCCATCGGCGACGCGCGTGCCGAAGACATGGAGCGCCTGTACTTCGCGAGCGGCGGAGCGCCCATTTCCGTGTTTATTTCCGATCAGTCAAGCATCTCCACGGGGCTCAAGCGCGCGCTCGACGAAGGCACGCTCGAACGCGTATACGGGCACGAGGTGGCAAGCGGCCTGGCCACGAGCAGAATAGACCGGTTGTATCTTTCCGCCGGCCTCGACACCGTCGTGCGCGCGTACCAGCAGCAGGCCGACGACAAGGATCTCCTTCACAAGGAGATGAGCCTTCGCAACCGCGTGATCGAGCACGGGAGGGAGTTCAACTCGAACATCACCGGCTCCATCACGTCCGGGCTCGTGGTGATCGACACCGGGGGAAACATATTCCTCATCAACGAATTCGCCCGGCGGCTCCTCAGGCTTTCGCAGGGCGACATGCTGGGCGAGCCGTACCGCCGGGTGTTTCCGGAAAAAGTGTCCCGGTTCGTGGAAAACGCGCTCAAAAGGATTGCGGGCTCATGGCGGCGGCACGACATGAAGAAGATAACCGTTGACGAGTCGGTGCTGGAAATCGCCACGTACCGCATGAACGACAACGTGCACAATCCCATCGGCCTGCTCATGCTCATCAACGACATCACCGACCAGGAGAACACCACGGCCCAGCTTTACAGGTCGGAGAAACTCGCGACCGTGGGCACCATGCTGTCGGGCATCGCCCACGAGCTGCGCAACCCGCTGTCGATCATCAGCGCGCGGTCGCAGATGGCGCTCAAGAAGACCGAGTGGGACAGGGAGTGGGCCCTTAAGACCTTCGAGTCCATCGATGGCCAGGTCAACCGCTGCGCGTCGATCCTCAACAGCATGCTCGACTTCACGCGGTACAAGGCCGTGCAGCAGGCACTTCACAAAGTGGACGAGGTGCTCGACGAGACGCTCACCCACGTGGAGTACCAGAGCATTTTCGACGACATCAAGGTTGAAAAAAACTACCAGGCGGGCCTGGTGGTGTACGGCGACCGTTCCCGTTTTGTCCAGATATTCCTCAACCTCATTCTCAACGCGGCCGACGCCATGTCCGGCAGGGGCGTGCTCAGGCTCACGAGCTCGCTGGAGGAGCAGTCGACGGTGCTCGTCGAAATCCACGACACCGGCTGCGGGATCGACGCCGCGGTCAAAGACAAGATTTTCGATCCGTTCTTCACCACAAAGGAACCGGGCAAGGGCGCCGGCCTCGGGCTCGCCGTTTCCTACAAGATCATCCAGGATTCGGGAGGCGAGATCTGGTGCTCCTCCGAGCCCGGCAGCACGTCCTTTTTTGTCCGGCTCCCCTCGGGGAAGAGAAAGGTGTATGAAAGAAAAACTGCTGCTGGTTGACGACGAGGCCGATTTCCTCGACGTCCTGTCAGAATATCTGGTTGACGAAGGCTACAATGTGAGCACCGCGCTCAACGCCAACGAGGCGCTTGCGCTCCTTTCGAAGGAGACGTTCGACCTGCTCCTGTCGGACATCAACATGCCCGGCATGAAGGGGTTCGAGCTCATCAAGGAGGCCCGGCGGCTCTACCCTTCGCTCAAGAGCGCGCTCATCACGGCCTACGACGTGCGCGACTACCTGTACATGGCGAAGCACTACAACATCGGCAACATCATCACCAAGACGACCCCCTTCAATTTCGACGAGGTGCTGCTGCTTGTCAAGAACATCCTCTCGGAGGAAGTGTTCGGCCTCGACCGTTACGTGCGCGGCCCGGTGAAGCGGACCACGGTGCGAAGCACCAACGACATCGAGGGCGTCATCCAGAGCATCGTTGCCGAAATGCCTGACCTCAAGCACCGGCGGAAGTTTCGCCAGGTGCTCAACGAGATCATCGTCAACGCGGTGTACTACGGCGCGAAGCACGAGCGGGGCGACAGCAAGGAATCGTGGCCGCAGGAGGTGACGCTGTCTCCCGAGGAGGAGATCCTCATCGAGTGGGGCGCCGACGGCGAAAAGGCCGGCGTCGCGGTGTGCGACCAGAAAGGCATATTGACAAAAGAGGAAGTTTTATACTGGCTCGAGCGCAACGCCACCAAGGGTGACAACGGCATGTCGGTGGGCCTGCTCGACGAGCACGGCAAGGGGCTTTTTATCTCCCGCGAGACCATAGACCGGTTCATCGTGAACATCAAGCGCGGGCAGAAGACCGAGATCGTGATGCTTAACTATAAGGAAGGCCTGTACGACGGGTACAGGCCGTTGTGGATACAGGAATTATAAAATCAAGAAAAGTTCTTGGTGGGGGATGTATCCCCCTGCCTGCGGCCCTGCGGTCCTCCGGCACCCCCTCCTGGGTGCATCCCTTGATGGAGCGGTTGCAAGACCAAGCACCTGTGTGGGGGCACCCACGGAGAATTGTTGATTGATGATTGCGGAATGCGGATCACTCTTTTCTATTGAAATAAAGCCGCGGCGCGCCCAAGTCTTTTTATATATTGTCTTTTAGCATTATTCCGCCATTCCCATTTAGTAATTGACAACCTCTCCGCACCAATGATATTCTCATTGTAACGATTTTCCTCACCTTTGCCATTCAGCAAAATCTCCGCGTGCCATGCCTTTTCCTCCAACAAGGAGAAGGGTATGAATCGGGCCACAACACTGTTCGCCTGCCTTGCTCTGGCGTCATTTTGCTCATGCATCAACTATAGGATCCATATTCAGGTCCTTCCGCCGGACACCTACAACGTGAAACTGGACGACCAGATCGACAAGGGCACGACCGACAGCGCGGGGTCGGCCGATGTCACCCTCATAAAATTGACATATGGCGCAAATCCGAAAATTACAGTCGGGAACGGGAGGGGCAGCGGCTATGTGGTGCTGGATGCCGACGTGCCCATACTCGCGGCAAAAAACCTTGACACCTTGAGCGTCGTCAGAGGCGCCGACGGATACCGGGTGTATTCGCTCCGGTTTCTCGTAGACGAAGGCCGGTACAGGGTCAAACGCAATCTGGCTCCTGCCGAGACTCCGCCCATGCCTCAGGTCGAAACTGTCGCGGAGCCGGGGCCGACGTCCTCCGAAAAGAAATCCTGGGCATTTCAGGTATCCAGGGAATCGCTGCACGGAATCAACGACAATCCGACGCATGCTCAGAAAATAGCAACCGTTGGCGCAACCTGCAATTTTATCGGCATGGGCCTCAATTATGCAACGCTTTTTATTCCCGTCTATAATTCCGACACCACGATCAACGGCGTTGGGCTCGTTTCGTCCCTCCTCCTGGGGCTTGCGTCGGGTCCGCTGCAGATCGTCGGTACTTCGTATGCCATGGGAGGGGCGAAACTGGCCTGGGAACTAGGAGAGGGGAAATGCGATGCAAGCAAATCGCCGTTTGACCTATGGGGTTACTACAAGGGAGGATGGGTGTTCGTTGCACTCAACGGCGTTTTCGGCATCAT
>DATFYJ010000209.1:0-2045 GCA_035315105.1 Chitinivibrionales bacterium | reverse complement strand
CGGGGCCGAACTCCGGCTCAAGGCGCATTCGTTCGGTTTCCCCGTCGCCCTCGATCTGCGCTACGACTACGGGTTCAACCGTCCGGCGCCCTACGGCGGCGACCACATCACGTTCTCGCTCGGCTTTGACTTTGACAACTGGGAACTCATCGACCAGCCGGATTACTACGCCTGCGTGGCGAGAATGTAGCGGTTTTTTTCCATCTCCCTGCTCATAAGAAACAGGGCGCCCTCGCAGCAGCGGGGACGCCCTGAACATGTTTCCCAACCGTATTCGATCTACTTCTTCTCCAGCACCCTCACCATGATAATGCCGTCAACCGCCCGCAGCTTGGCCAGAGCTCCCTCGTTTATTTCATTGTCAACGTCTATGATGTTGTAGGCCAGGTCACCCTTGCTCTTGTTGAGCATGTCGGCGATGTTGATCTTCTCGGCGGCCAGGAGCGTGGTGATCTGCCCCACCATGTTGGGAATGTTCCTATTTCCCACCAGGATGCGCGCCTTTCCCGACGGGTCCATCTCGCAGTCCGGAAAGTTCACCGAGTTCTTGATGTTGCCGTATTCCAGGTAATTCCGAATCTGGTTCACGGCCATCACGGCGCAGTTGTCCTCGGCCTCGGGCGTGGACGCGCCAAGGTGCGGCACAGGAATCACGCTGTCGATGGTGAGCAGGTCTTCATCCGGAAAATCGGTGACGTATGCGGCCACCGTGCCGTCCTTGATGGCGGCCTTGAGGTCCTCATTTTTCACCAGCCCGCCCCGCGCGAAATTGAGGATCCGAACGCCCTTCTTCATGAGCGCGAACTTGTCTTTGTTGAGCATGCTCTTGGTCTTGTCGTTGAGCGGCACATGCAGGGTGATGTAGTCGGACTTGGCAATGAGGCTGTCGAGCGACAGCGCGCGCTTGACTGTCCGCGACAGCTCCCACGCGGCCTCGACCGAGATGACGGGATCGTACCCCGTTACCTCCATGCCCAGCGAGACCGCGTCGTTGGCGACCTTGACACCGATGGCGCCGAGTCCTATCACGCCAAGCCGCTTGCCCTTGATTTCGGGTCCTTCGAAATTGGTCTTGCCCTTCTCAATGAGTTTGGGCACCTCGTCGCCCTTTCCGGCCAGGCTCTTGGCCCATTGAATTCCCGCGACGAGCCTGCGCGACGACATCAGCAGCGCGGCGATGACCAGCTCCTTGACGCTGTTGGCGTTGGCTCCCGGCGTGTTCATCACCACGACGCCCTTTTCGGAGCACTTGTCAACGGGAATGTTATTGACGCCGGCGCCTGCGCGCGCAATGGCCTTGAGCGATTCGGCAAACTGCATTTCGTGCATGTCGGTGCTGCGGACCAGCACCGCGTCGGGGTGCACGATCTCCGACGCGATCTCGTAGTTGTCACGCGGGAAGATCTCGATGCCTACGGTGGAAATCTTGTTGAGCGTTTGTATTTTGAACATTTGTTGCTCCTCCGGTTTCTTCTCTGTGTTCTCCGTGTCTCTGTGGTGAGTCCGTACCCTACTTATTTGCCGCTTCGAACTTTTTCAGAAAATCAACAAGCTTCTTCACTCCGTCGACCGGCATGGCGTTGTAGATGCTGGCGCGCAGGCCGCCAACGCTTCGATGGCCTTTGAGCTGCACCAGGCCGTTCTGTTTCGCCTCCTTGAGGCACTTGTCGGTGAGTTCGTCGGTCGGAAGCGTGAAAGGAACGTTCATGATGGAACGGTCTTCATGGGCCGCGGTCCCCTTGAAAAGAGAGGACCCGTCGATAAAATCGTAGAGGATCTTCGCCTTCTCACGGTTGATTTTTTCAATTGCTGGTACTCCGCCCATGTCGAGCATCCACTCGAACACCAGTTTTGCAATGTAAATGCCGTAGGTCGGCGGCGTGTTGTACAGGGATTTCTCCTTTGCATGCGTCTCGTAGTTGAGCATGGTGGGAGTGATCGGCAGCGCCTTGCCGACAAGGTCTTCCCTCACCATCACCACGGTGACGCCGGCAGGGCCGATGTTTTTCTGCGCACCCGCGTAGATGAGCCCGAATTTCGTCACG
>DATFYJ010000208.1:0-3141 GCA_035315105.1 Chitinivibrionales bacterium | reverse complement strand
TACGGGCACACGTGCACGCAGGTCATGCAGGCCACGCACTTGTCCGGGTCCACCCATGCGGTCTGCGCGCCCACGGGCATCACTTTACGGGAGAGAATCGACGCCGCGCGCCCCGCCACGGCGCTGGCCTGCGAAATGGTCTCGGTGATAAACTTGGGCGAGTGCGCGGTGCCGCACAAGAACAGTCCTTCGCTCGCAAAATCGACCGGCCGCAGCTTCACGTGCGCTTCGAGGAAAAACCCGTCGGCGTTGAGCGGCACGCGCAAAAGCTCAGACAGCTCCTGGCGGTCGTCGCGCGCCACGATGGGCGCGGCGAGCACCAGCAGGTCGGGCGTCATGATGAGCTCGCGGCCGAGAATCTTGTCGGTAACGCGCACCGTAAGCCCGTTGTCAACCGCCACTTCGGGAAGCCGCTTGTCGTCATAGCGGACAAACATGATCCCTTTTTCGCGCGCCTCGCGGTATGCGGCCTCGCGGAACCCGTAGGTCCGCATTTCGCGGTACAGCACCAGGATTTTCGCCTTTGGGTAGCGCTTGCGAAGGAGGAGCGCGTTCTTGACTGCGGTTGTGCAGCACACGCGGGAGCAGTAGGGACGCTCGTCGTTTCTCTGTTCAACGCACTGGATCATCACGATGGTCGATTTTTCCGGCAGGGAAAGTTCGTTCCTCGAGATGCGGCCGGAGAGTTCGAGCTGCGTTATCACCTTGTCGCTTTTCCCATAGCCGAATGACTTCGGCTTGAGCTCCTTTGCGCCGCTCGCAACGATCACCGCGCCATGCTCGACCTGCGCCGTTGATTGACCCGTAAGAATGTGCGAGGTGAAATCGCCCACGTGGCCGTCAACCTTGGTCACGCGCGAATTCAGGTGCACCGTGATCCTCTTATGGCCGCTGGCGCGCTCGACAAGCGCCGACACATACGCCGGAACACTGTCGCCGTCGAGCGTGACTCCCACCTCGGCCGCCATGCCGCCGAGAGCTTTTTCCTTTTCGACAAGATGCACGGGATATCCCTGGTCGGCAACGGCAAGCGCCGCGGTCATGCCCGCAAGGCCGCCGCCGATCACGAGCGCGGCGCCTTTGACCGGCACGGTCTCTTCGGCAAGCGGCATGAGCCCGGCGACGCGGCCAACGGTCATGCGCACGAGGTCCTTGGCCTTCTCGGTCGCCTTGTCGGGCTCGCTTGCGTGGACCCACGAGCACTGGTCGCGGATGTTTGCCATTTCGAGCAGGTACTGGTTGAGACCGGCGTCGCGCAGCGTGTCGCGGAATATGGCCTCGTGCGTGCGCGGCGTGCACGATGCCACGATCACCCGGTTGAGCCGGTGCTTGATAATCTTCTCTTTTATCTGGTCCTGCGTATCGTCAGCGCATGTGTAAACGTTGCGTTCCGCAAGCACCACATACGGCAGCGTGCGCGTGCGCTGCACCACGGCCTCCACGTCGACCACCGACGCTATGTTGCTCCCGCAGTGGCAGATGAACACGCCGATGCGCGGCGGTTCGTCGGTCACGTCGCGCTCCGGCGGGTAGACCTTGGTCTTCACGCGCGTGCCGCGCGCGGACGCAAGCAGCTCCATGGCCTTTGCCGCAACTGCCGACGCCTGCATTACGGTGTCGGGGATGTCCTTGGGTTCGCTCATCGCGCCGCCCACGAACACACCGGGCCGCGACGTTTCCAGCGGATGCAGTTCGCGCGTGGCAACAAATCCCCAGTCGTTCACCATCACGTTGAAGCGCTCGACCTGCTTTTTGAGGCTTGCGCTCGGTTCCAGCCCAAGCGAAAGGACCACGAGGTCGTGCTCCGCCGTGACGCTCCTGTTGTCGTCGCTCATGTAGGTGATGCGCAGGTTCTTGTTCCCGTTTACTTCCTCAACCGAGGAGGGGCGGCACCGCACATAGGAAATCCCGAGTTCCTTTGCGCGGTTGTAGTACCGGTCGAAATCCTTGCCGTAGGCACGGAGGTCCATGTAATAGATGGTCACTGCAGACGCAGGTTCGTGTTGCTTTGTGAGAATCGCCTCCTTGGTGGCGGCCATGCAGCATACCGAGGAGCAGTAATCGTTGCAGCACAGGGCGTCGCGCGAGCCGATGCACTGGATGAACGCGATGCTCTTCGGCGTCGAATCGTCCGAGGGCCGGCGCACGTGGCCCTTGGTGGGACCCGCTGCCGACAGGATCCGCTCGAACTGCAGGTTGGTGATCACATTGGTGTCGTAGGCGGACCCGAACTCCAGGCGCCGCGCCGGTTCGAACGCGGAAAATCCGGGCGTGAGCAGAACCGCGCCGACGTCGATTTCCCGGGTCGTCTCTTTCTGCTCGTAATCGATGGCACCCGCGCCGCACACCTGCGAGCACAGGCCGCATTCGCCTGTTGTCAATTTCACGCATGACGCCGGGTCTATGGCCGGCACGCGCGGTACCGCCTGCGGGTGTGCAAAGTCTATGTTCGGTCTTGCTTCGAGATACTGGTTGAACGCGGTGGCGTGCTTCTTTGTCCGGCGCGAAGCTACTGTCGTGTGGTCGGATGTGCCTGCCGGGCACACGAAATCGCAGGCACCGCACACCTGGCACTGTTCGCTCTTTTCGTCGAACGCGGGTTTCACCTCGCGGCTTGCTCCCCGGCCGAACATGCTTATCGCGCCGCGGCCCATGAGGTCGCCGCAGACTTTTACACACAGCCCGCACAGGATACAGTCGCCGTTGGGATTTTTGTCAAACGGCGTGGACGTGACGCCGAGCGTTGCTGCGAATTCCGCGATTTTCTTCGACGCCGGCGCCTGGGCAAGGAGGAGTTCGAGGATGATCTTCCTGTTGTCGCGTACCCCTTGGGTATCGGTGGAGACCTTCATGTTGCTTTCCACAGGATAATTGCACGACGAGACGATTTTCGGGCCGCGCGGCGTTGCCAGTTCCACGATGCACACGCGGCACGCGCCGATGGGTTCCATGCCACGGTAGTTGCACAGCGTGGGAATGGTAATGCCCATCTGCCGCGCGGCATTGAGTATAGTGGTGCCCTGCGGAACGTCGGATGTGCGTCCGTCAATGGTTACGGTGATTTTATCCGTGCCTGTCGATTCCATTGCTTTGTTTCCAGCTTTTTCCCTTGTGTCATTCCCGCGAACGCGGGAATCCATT
>DATFYJ010000207.1:0-2481 GCA_035315105.1 Chitinivibrionales bacterium | reverse complement strand
CAGCCGGAATCGAGTCCGCCCGTGCTTTCCACGCTCGAGGAAAAGGCGTTTCTTCTTGAACAGCACGGCGTTGACTATCTGGCGTGGATACCATTTACGCCTGAATTCGCCGCTATGGAGCCGCAGATTTTTGTGGATGATGTTCTTGTGGGGACGCTGCGGGCGCAGGAATGGGTGATGGGGGATGAGCACACCTTTGGCAGGCAGAAGTCCGGAAACAAGAACTTTTTGCAGTCAGGGAGAGGCAGGAACCATATTAATACATTTCCCGTTGCGCCATTAACGCATCGGGACACCGTGGTTTCCTCCACGGAGATTCGCAAACGGATCGTGGAAGGCACCATGGAGGAAGCGGTGGCCTTGCTCGGGCATCCGTATCTTGTGTCGGCGAAACGGGTCCCGGGAATTCAGAAGGGCCTGCAATTGGGGTTTCCGACCCTCAATTTTGCGCGGCCTGCCGATAACAAGGTGCTTCCGCCGCCCGGCGTATACGCCGCCACGCTGGAATATGAGGCGAAGAAATGGCGGGGAGCTTTTTATTTCGGGAACTGTCCGACCTTTTCCAACCGTGATTTCCACCTCGAATTCCACGAGTTCGATTTCACCGGCGAGGTCCCGGGCGAAGGCGAGACGGCGCACCTGTGGCTCCACGCCCTTGTGCGGAAGGACGAGGCTTTTGCCACGGAAGACGGGCTCGTGCGGCAGATGAAGAAAGACGTTACCATCATTCAAAACTTTTTTGCAGGAGAAGGAATATGCCGATAGCCAAGGATCGCAATGCCGCGATCGTCAAGGAGTACGGAAAGAACGACAAGGACACGGGGGATGCCGGCGTGCAGGTGGCGCTGCTCACCGAGCGCATCAATTTTCTCACCGGACACGCCAAGGCGCACCTCAAAGACCATCATTCGCGCCACGGACTGCTCAAGCTCGTTGGCCAGAGAAAGGCCATGCTTGACTTCCTCAGGAAACGCGACATCGAGAAGTACAGACTTCTTATCAAAAAACTTAACATCAGAAAGTAGGTCCGGTACCGGACACGCTGCTTTCAGGAGAGATTCATGAGTTATCAGAAAGTCGATGCAATCATCGGCGGAGTGAACGTTTCGCTCGAGACTGGACGCCTTGCGAAACAGGCCGGCGGCGCAGCCGTGGCCAGGATAGGCGACACCATGGTATTGTCGACCGCATGCGCCGGCAACGAACTGCCGAATTCCGATTTTTTTCCGCTCACGGTTGAATTCATCGCCAAGACGTACGCCGCGGGCAAAATCCCGGGCGGTTATTTCAGGCGCGAGGGAAAGCCGACCGAAAAGGAAGTGCTGTGCGCCCGCATGATCGACAGGCCCGTCCGCCCGCTTTTCCCCAAGACCTACAAGAACGAACTGCAGATCATCAACACCGTGATTTCGGCCGACGACACCTACGACCCTGACGCGATGGCGATCACCGCGTCTTCGTGCGCCCTGTGCCTGTCGGACATTCCGTTCCTTATGCCCATTGCCGCGGTCCGCGTGGGATCGTACGACGGCAAGCTCAAGGTGTTCCCCACGCTCGCGGAAACCGAGGCTGGCACCCTGTCGCTCATCGTTGCGGGATCGGAAGATTCCATCGTGATGGTGGAGGGCAACGCGACCGAAGTGAAGGAAAGCGTGATTGTGGACGCCATCATGCTCGCGCACGCTGAGATCAAGAAGCTCGTGGCGATGCAGAAGGAGCTTGTGGCAAAGGCCGGCGTCAAGCGCGAGCCCTATGTCGCGCCTGAGCAGGCCGACGAGTCGGCGCTCCGCGCCGATGTGTTGGATATTGTCAAGGACCGGTTTCATGAGATAAGCTTCAACGGCGACAAGAAGGCGCGCTACAAGGGCATCAAGGAACTTCTCGCCGAGGTGCAGGAGAAGCTCAAGGAAAAATATCCGGAAAAAGAAAAGGTGATGGCGGAGGCGCTCCACGACATCGAAAAAGAAGACATGCGGAAGACCATTCTCGAGAAGGGGATCCGCATCGGCGGCCGCGACTGCGACACCATACGGCCCATCACCTGCGACCTAGACATTCTGCCGCGCGCGCACGGCTCGGCGCTGTTCACCCGCGGGGAGACCCAGTCGCTTGTCGCCACAACGCTGGGCACAAAACTTGACGAACAGCACATCGAGGACATCCAGGGCGAGTACGACAAGTCGTACATGCTCCACTACAACTTTCCGCCGTTCTCCGTGGGCGAGGTGAAGCGCCTCGGCTCGGTGAGCAGGCGCGAAGTGGGGCACGGCCATCTCGCGGAAGTATCGCTCGCGCCCATTCTTCCCAACGAGAAGAGCTTTCCGTATACCATCCGCATCGTGTCGGAGATCATGGAATCCAACGGATCGTCGTCCATGGCCACCGTGTGCGGCGGCTCGCTGTCGCTCATGGCCGCGGGCGTGCCCGTCAAGACGCACGTGGCGGGTGTGGCGATGGGGCTTGTCAAGGACGAGAACCGCC
>DATFYJ010000206.1:0-11307 GCA_035315105.1 Chitinivibrionales bacterium | reverse complement strand
GCCATGCGCACCGCCACGCCGTTGGTCACCTGGTCGAGGATGACGCTTTTGTCGCTGTCGGCCACGTTGGAGGCGAGCTCGATGCCGCGGTTGATGGGGCCCGGGTGCATCACCACGATGTCGCCGGGGAGTTTGTTGAGTTTGTCAAGGTCAAGTCCGTAGCGCTCGCGGTACTCACGGATCGACGGGAACAGCCCCGCGCCCTGGCGCTCGAGCTGGAGCCGCAAAAGCATCACCACGTTCGCGCCGCTTAAGGCGGCATCCATGCTGTCGGTCACGCGCACGCCGAGCACGTCCGGGTGCTGGGGGAGGAGCGTGGGCGGCCCGCAGAGCGTGACGTCCATGCCCATGGTCTTCATGCCCCAGGCGTTGCTTCGCGCCACGCGACTGTGCAGGACGTCGCCTATGATGGCGACCTTGAGGCCGTCCAGTTTGCCGAGCTTTCTGCGTATGGTCATCATGTCAAGCAGGGCCTGCGTGGGGTGTTCGTGCAGGCCGTCGCCGGCGTTGACAATGGCCGCGTCGGTGCAGCGGGTGAGGAACGAGGGCGCGCCCGCCGCGCCGTGGCGCACCACCACCATGTCAATCTTCATGGCCTCTATGTTGCGCATGGTGTCGCGCAGGGATTCCCCTTTGGCAACAGAGCTGGTGGATGTGGAGAAGTTGAGCGGGTTTGCCGAGAGCCGCTTTTCTGCAAGTTCGAACGACATGCGGGTGCGGGTGCTGTTCTCAAAAAAGAGGTTCACGATGGTCCTGCCGCGCAGGGTGGGGACCTGGGGAATGTCGCGCTGGAGCACCTCGTAAAAGCTGTCGGCCGTGTCGAGGATCAGGGTGATGTCTTCCCTGGAGACGCCCTCGAGGCCGAGCAGGTGCTTTATCGTGAGCGGCACGCTAGTCCCCTTTTTCGATTTCCATAAGCCACAGCGAGTCTTCGCCGTCTATTTCCTTCACCTTGAGCGCCACTTCCTGGTTCTTGCGCGTGGTGACCGTGAGCCCCACGTAATCGGCGCGGATCGGCATTTCGCGAAAGTCGCGGTCGACAAGCACGGCGAGCTGGATGGTTTTTGGTCTGCCGAAATCGTTGAGCGCCTCCAGCGCGGCGCGCACGGTTCTCCCTGTGTAAAGCACATCGTCCACGAGCACAAGATTGACGCCGTTGATGTCGAACGGGATGTTGGTGACCTTCACCTTGGGCTGCTTGAGCGCTCTCCGGTAATCGTCGCGGTACAAGGTGATGTCGAGCACGCCCGTGGAGAGCTTGGTCTTTTCGAGGGCGTTGATCTTGGCCGCGATGCGCCGCGCGAGATACACGCCGCGCGTCTGCATGCCCACGATGCCGAGGTGAGCGGTGTCGGTATTTTTTTCGAGGATCTGGTGGGAAATGCGGGTGAGGGCCCGGTCCAAGGCAGTCGCGTCCATAAGGAGTTCGAGCTGCTTCATCGGGTATCAAAATAGTATTGCATGAGGGAGAAAAAGTAGAAATTTTTAGGATTTATTCGGGGGAGAGATTGCGGCTGTCCCAAGACTATGCAAATGAGTTGGGCGTTTCCCTCCCCCTCGATTTCGCTCGGGGTCGGGTCGGCCCTCGCTCCGGTCTCGGCCTTCGGCCTCGGGCGGCCTGCCACGAGGGCCCTGCGGGCCGTGATCAGGCCGCACCGCGCTCCGGCGCGGCCTCCGTTCCGGCCTAACGCGCGTAAACAGAAATTCTAATTAGTTAATAAGCTCTAATCGCGCTAACCGGAAAAAAAATCAGACGCGTTTCTCTCAACCCGGTAATTTTTTCCTTTGGGGTCCGACAACCGTCGCTTCTGGGTGCCCCCGCAGCAATGTTCCGGGCTTGAATCTGACCTGTCAAGGGGGCTACCCGGGAGGGGGTAGCGCAGGACCGGCGCGGAACAAAGTGAACTGTGAAAATACGAGTGCCGGGCCGGAGCGAGGGGGATACTTCCCCCGCATAAGCACTTCAAGATGCATTTTTAGTTGCATCCTCAACTAATAGGAAAGGAGAATTCATTTCATGCCACGTCTCATCGAAAAACCAACCATCATCACCGCAACTGGCAACAAACCCAAAAAGATTGAAGAATTTATCGGCCGGGTGAATTCGCAGACGCAAAGCGTGAGCGTGGCGCGCATGAAGAGCCCGCAGGGCTGGGTGGAGCCCGGCCAGACGCCGCTGTTCGACGAGTACACGGTGGTGCTCAAAGGAAGTCTGCGCGTTGCGTCGAAAAACGGTACCCTTGAGGTAAATGCCGGTCAGGCCATTATCGCACAGGCAGGGGAGTGGGTGCAATATTCGACGCCGGGCGCCGACGGCGCGGAATACATCGCGGTGTGCGTGCCTGCGTTTGCGCCGGAATCGGTACGGAGGGACGGCTGAAAAAGGGACTGTTCGTTGATGCCTGACTTCATGCATTCTGCTTGCAATTTCATGCATGATGGGGTATATTAAAAATGGCAATGGGTTGTTTGAAGGAGGAAGGAATGGCAACGCTCCAGGTAAGGGATATCGATGACGGGCTTTACGGTTCCCTCAAAGTGCTCGCCGGCAAAGAGCACCGGTCGATAAGCCAGGAGGTGGTGAAGATCCTTGAATCTCACGTACAGCACCCGGACAGGAAGATGCCGGATTCAACAAAAGAGTTTCTCTCGCTTGGCGGCGCGTGGGAGGACAAGCGTTCCACCGAAGCCATTGTGAGGCAAATTCGGAGGGGCCGGAAAAACAGCAGCCGCCTCAGGGGAAAGAATGTCGTATTTGATTGATACGGACATCATCATCTACAGCCTCAAGAACAACGAAACAGTCCGGGACAATTTCGCGAAGTACGCGAATGCACTGAAAGCGATATCGGTTATTTCCTACGGCGAGCTGCTCCTCGGCGCTCTCCGGTCACAGCAGATCACGCGGAACACTGCCGTGGTGCGCCGGATCGCCGGATTATTTCCCATCATCGAGGTTTCTTCGCCGGTTATGGAGACATTTGCCGAAATTAAAGCCGCTCTTCTTTCCAGAGGGAGTCCGCTCGACGACATGGACCTCATTATTGCATCGACCGCCCTCATACACAACCTGGCGCTCGTGACGAACAATGCGCGTCATTTTGCAAGAGTTCCCGGGTTGAAGATCGAGAATTGGGCGAAGAAGTAATCCCTTTGTTCGGCAACCGAGCGTGCGGCGATGCTTTACAAAAGGGGGCGGCGGCTGACAGCGCCCCTTCCCTTTTTAAAAGAAGTTGCATCTGTCAGTCGCCGAGGGGGAATATCGAAAAACTATATTGATTACGCTCTAATAATATTCCTCTTTGCTTTCAAAATCACCAAGACTACGTTTCGGGTAAATAATTTATTTGCATGAAATATAAATAATAAAATCTTGTGCGTTCCCCTCGCTGCGCTCGGGTCGGCCGTCCTTCCGGTCCACCCCTTCGGGTGCTTCCAAGGGTCGTCGGCCTTCGGCCTCGGGCTGCCTGTCCCTACCGCCCTCGGCGAGGGATCAGGCGGCATCCCGCTTCGGCGGGACCTCCAGTCTTGCCTAACGCGCGGCATAAGAAATATATTCTGTCAAGTTGTATTCTTGCGCCAGCCTTCAACTTCCAACTGTCAACTTTCAACTCCATTTCTCGGTGCCCCCTCAAAAAATAGTTGCAAAGAAACAGAGTGACAAAGTAATCACCTAGCCGACTTCTTTTCAACTATCGCTCGTGGGTGCCGCCACAACAATGCATGGTCATGCAGCTGCTTTGTCAAGGCGGCCACCCAGGAGGGGGTAGCGGAGGACCGGTCGCACACATACGGGATTTTGGTATGTGAAGGCGCGACCGGGCCGAAGCGAGGGGGACGCCTCCCCCCCCCATGATAACCATGTACTATATGGATTATCTATATTTTCTTCATGCACTTTTACGCCGACCTCCACATACACTCGAAGTATTCCCGCGCGACAAGCCCCGAACTCGACCTGGAACACCTGTGGCTGTGGGCGCAGATCAAGGGAATCTCGGTGGTGGCCACAGGCGACTGCATCCACCCGGGCTGGTATGCCGAGCTTTCCAAAAAACTTACGCCGTGCGGCAACGGACTGTTCGAGCTCAAAGAGGAGTTCCGGGCGCCGCTCGCGCCGCAGGTCCCGGCGTCGTGCAACGCGGAAGTACGGTTCATTCTTTCCAGCGAGATTTCCAGCATTTACAAACGCGAGGGCAAGGTGCGCAAGGTGCACAACGTGGTCTACCTGCCCGATTTCGCTTCCGCGGAGAAGCTCGCGGCGAAGCTCGGTAGCATAGGCAACATCCGCTCCGACGGCAGGCCCATACTCGGGCTTGACTCGCGCGACATCCTTGACATCCTGCTCTCGTGCCATCCCGACGCGTTCCTCATTCCGGCCCATGTGTGGACGCCGTGGTTCTCGGTGCTCGGCTCCAAGAGCGGGTTCGATTCAATCGAGGCATGCTTCGGCGACCTTACCAGACACATATTCGCGCTGGAAACCGGGCTGTCGTCCGATCCCGCCATGAACTGGCGGCTCTCCTCACTCGACCCGTTCGTGCTGGTTTCGAATTCCGACGCGCATTCGCCCGGCAAGCTGGGCCGGGAAGCAAACATCTTTGAGACGGACCTCTCGTACAACGGCATTCTTGACGCAATGCGAAATCCCCGCGACAAGGGTCTTTCGGGAACCGTGGAATTCTTCCCCGAGGAGGGCAAGTACCACTTTGACGGCCACAGGAAATGCGAAATGCGGATGCATCCGAAGGACACCATAAAGAACAAAGGCCTGTGCCCGGTGTGCGGCAAGCCGGTGACCGTGGGCGTGATGGCAAGGGTGGAGCAGCTTGCCGACCGGCCCGAGGGTGAAAAGGGAAAGCGCTGGCGGCCGTACCACAGCATGATACCGCTCGCGGAAATCATAGGAGACTGCCTGGGCGTCGGGCCCGCCTCGCAAAAGGTCGAGAGGCTTTTTTGGAAACTTGTAGGAAGCGCGGGCAGTGAATTCTCAATTTTGCTGGATGCACCGCTTGACATAATCGAAAAGGCGGGCGGATCGCTTCTTTCCGAGGGAATCCGGCGGGTGAGGAGCGGCGAGATCTCGGTGAAGGCGGGATACGACGGCGAATACGGTATCATACAGATTTTTTCCGCCAAGGAGCGCTCGGGGAAGAAATGGCAGACAAGTCTTTTTGGTGATGATTTGTCATCCAAATCACCTCCGATGGCAAAAAAATCCGCGGGCGCAGGAAAATCAGCTTCATTGCCAGACGAGAAAAAAAAAGCTCCACAGGCACAAAGCCTGCAAAGTCAAGCGCCGGACGTAAAAAGCGGTCCTGCCCCGGCTTTCGCCGCACTTAACAAAGCGCAACTCGCGGCAGCAAACCATAGCGGCCCACATCTTCTCATTATCGCCGGACCGGGCACGGGCAAGACGCATACCCTCATAAGCCGAATTGCAAAGACAGCCGCAAGCTGCGTACCGGGCGAAAAAATCCTCGCGGTCACGTTCACCAACAAAGCGGCCGAGGAACTGCAAGAAAGGATCATAGCGCAATGCGGGGAAAGCGCGCTTGACAGGATTTTTGCAGGAACGTTCCACCGGTTCTGTCTTACCCTGCTGCGCGAGTATGCCGTTGAAGCCGGACTTCCGCCGGATTTCAGGATAGCCTCCGATGATGACAGAATGGCCGCCGCTTCGACGGTATGGCCGTCGTCAACTCGTTCACAGATCAAGGCAAAGCTCGATGACATTTCAAGGGAACGTGCCGACGCGTCAGCTTCAGTAAGCGCCGATGCTGTACTTTACAAGAAAGAACTGCAGCAAAAGGGGTTTCTGGATTTCGACGGTCTTCTTGAGGAGGCGGTCCGCCTGCTTTCATCCAACACGAAGATTGCCTTGCGTGTCAGAAACGCGTATCGTCGTGTCTTTGTTGACGAGTATCAGGACATCAACGCGGTTCAGCACGAGCTTCTTTTGCACCTTGTAAAGGACGGCGTGTCGCTCACCGCCATCGGCGATCCGAACCAGGCGATTTATGGGTTCCGCGGGTCCGACGTGCGGTTCTTCGAACAATTCGCCGAATCGTTCCCCGGCGCGACAACCATGTTTCTTTCCGAGAACTACCGCACGGCCGCGAACATCCTGGAGGCGTGCGGCCACGTCATTGCAGCGGGAAAGCCCGCTGCAGTTCCGCCGCTCGCCGCCCGTCTGTACCTCGAGGGAAGGCTCGTGATCCACGAGGCGGCAACGGACAGGGCCGAAGCGGAATTCGTGGTGCACCAGATAGAGCGGCTTGTGGGCGGGACCAGCATGTTTTCGCACGACAGCGACCGCGTTGACGCAGGTGATTCCGCTGGCCGCACGTTCGGCGACTGCGCCGTGCTGTACCGCACCAACGCGCAAGCAGGCCCGCTTGTCGAGGCGTTCGAAAGGAGCGGGATACCGTTTCAGGTGTCGGGGAAAATGTCGTTTGGAGGAAATCCTTTTGTGAAGAATGTTCTCGATTTGGTTGCTGCCGCAAATACTATGGCTGATCAGGATCCTAAAACGCTGTCATCAAAATTGCAAAATTTGCGGATGAGTATACCGGTCATCAAAAACGTTCTTGAAAATATGGGGTCGTCGATGAAGGAATTCGGAGTTCGCGGCGCGCTTGCGGCAATGGGGGATCACCCAGCCTTTAGATCGACAATTGACAATGACGAAAAAGCAGCCGATCTCTTTGAAAGACTTGTCCGGATTGCAGGGATCCAAAATGATGCCCGGTCCCTTTCGGATTATGTCCTGCTGCAGCAGAGTGAAGACGAAGGAGAATACTGCGCCGAAAAAGTGTCGTTGCTTACACTCCACGCATCAAAGGGGCTTGAGTTTCCCGTGGTGTTCATTGCCGGATGCGAACAGGGGCTTGTGCCGCTCGTTCGTGAAGGAAAAGAATTTGATCCCGCTGAAGAGCGCAGGCTGTTCTATGTGGGCATGACCCGCGCAAAGGAAAGTCTGTACCTTACGCACGCGCGGAGGCGGACCATGTATGGAAAAACGCTTGAAACCCGGCCGTCACCTTTTCTCGCAGATATCAAGGAGGAGCTCAAGACGTATGAAAAGGCGGCAGTGATGAAAATGAAGAAGGTTGCGGAGAGTGAGCAGACGAATCTATTTAGTGATATTAAATAAAAGAATCAAAAAAAGTTCATGTGGGGGAAGTTTCCCCCTCGCTCCGGCCGCCTGCGGCGCCCTACGCTACCCCCTCCTGGGTGGCCGCCTTGATAAAGCAGTTGCAAGACCATGCAATGTTGTGGCGGCGCCCACGAAAAGTTGTCGAAACGTTGAATAATTGAAGAGTTGTGATGTTGACGCGTTTACGTATGCGTAGTTTTGATGCCGTTGGCGCCAGAAGACATACTTGACTGAATAGAATCCTGTTGCCGCGCGTTAGGTGAACCGGAGGGCGCGCCAGAGCGCGTTGCCGGTCGACCCGGCCGATAGGCGTAGGGCGATCCGGCAACGAGGCCGAACGGCCGAGCCCGCAGGGAGACCGGCCCGAGTGAAGCGAGGGCAACGCCCAGCCTTTCTCGCATTAGGGTTTTCTCGCATATCCAATTGTCTGCCCGAACAACACCCTCTTGCTTTCCTGCAAATGCAATTTCTCCACCACCATCTCCCTGTCGCAGTTGTGAAACCAGGCCGCAAGGCCCTGCGAGGCCGCGAACAGGTACACGTTTCCGGCGATGAGGCCGGTGTCGGCGTAATAGTAGGCCTTCTGACCCTCCGGCTCGTGCAGCCTGGGTTCGTCAAACCCCGATGTTTTGAATTTGTCAATGTCCGCTACGTAGATGAGGCGCACGGCCGCGCTTGATCCCCAGGTCTTCTGACCGTAGCCGATCGCGATGGAGCGAAAGTCGCCTTTTGCAATCGGAACAAGGCGATGGCCGGCCGGTTCGTAAAGGTAAACGCCGTTTTCCAGGGCGATATACACGTCAATCTCCCTCGAGTTGCTTGCCGAGGCCGCAGTTCTGCCGGGAAGCCCGAAGGGGCCGGCTTTGCGGTTAACTCCATCTGCCGCCCAGAGCAGGTTGGAGAGCATTTGCAAAGAGAATGGCTTTGAACTTATCTCGCGTGTTGTTCTTCTTGCCTTGAGGGAGGCATAAACGGATTTTCCGTGCCAGTCCGACGGCTTGGGGAGGGTGATGGGAAGGAACCCCATGTCAATTGTGGTTGATCTTTTGTGTTTCATCAATATCTCCTGTCAAAAGGTGTGATATCAACCATGAGTGGATATCAATCGGTCTTCATTCCGTCAAGAAACACTTTTATCTCCTGCGCCAGCTTTGCCGGAATGCCCTTTACCTTCGCAATTTCTTCAGCGCCTGCTCCGCGCATGGCGGACAGCGAACCGAAATGGCGCAACAGCAGCACCACACGCTTCTTTCCCATGCCCGGTACCGACTGTAGCGCCGACACCGCCAGGCGGTGGCCGCGCAGGGTGCGGTGGTACGTGATGGCGAACCGGTGCACCTCGTCGCGGACGCGTTCCAGAAATTTCCGCACCGGATGCGTTGACGGAAGGCGAACCGGTTCGTTGCCATAGGGAGAATAGATGAGCTCCTCCCTTTTGGCAAGCGCAATCGCCATCGGCGGGTTTTCAAATTTCCCCATTGCTTCCATCGCAGCGTGCAGTTGACCGAGCCCGCCGTCGATGAGATAAAGGTCGGCAAACTGCCTGCCTTCTTCATTTTGGCGCGACAGCCTGCGGGTCACCGCCTCCATGAGCATGGCGAAGTCGTTCTGGCCGGTAACGGTCCTTATCTTGTAACGCCGGTATCCGGATTTGTCCGCCTCGCCCTCCACGAACCGCGCCATGCCTGCGACCGCGTTGGTCTCGCCCATGTTCGATACGTCGAACGCCTCGATGACATGCGGGAACCTGGGAAGGCGGAGAATGGTCTGCAGCTCGGTAAGGTCGTCCAACGCGTTGGGCGGAAGCTTCTGCATCAGGTACAGGCGCGCGTTTTTGACGGCCATGTCGGCAAGACCGCGCTTGGCGCCCTTCTGGGGTACCACCACGTTCACCGCGGCGTTGAATTGAGACACAAAAGCCTGTCGCAGAAGTGCCGGATCAACGCCCGCCTCCTGCGACACGAGCACTTCCGGCGGAGGCTGTTCTCCTGCGTCAAGGTAGAACTGCATCAGAAGCGTTTCCATGCCCGCAGCCGAGGCCTCCCACGATGCCTTGTCGAACGCGAACCTCCGCGCCGACATGAGCAGGCCCTCGCGCACGCAAAGCGCGGCGAGGCACAGCGAGCGGTCGCCTTTGTAAACGCCGAACACGTCGCAGTCCTCATCCGGCGCGGCGAGATCCACTTTCTGGGACTGCGATGCGTCGGCAATGAGGCGGATCTGGTCGCGCATGAGCGCCGCCTCCTCGAAATGCGTTGCGGCGGCGGCGGCCTCCATTCTTGCCGCAAGCTCGCGCACCACGTCCTTTCTGCGGCCCAAAAGAAACCGGACCAGCATGTCCACGTTGGCGCGGTATTCGGCTTGCGAAATTTTCGCGGCGCACGCGCCGCTGCACCGGCCGATCCCGAAATTGACGCATGGCCGTGAAGACTTCTTGAGCGGAAGGTCGCGGTTGCAGTCGCGTATATGAAAAATCCGTTTTGCAAAGTGAATGAGCCTTCGCATGGCCCGGGCATCGGTGTACGGCCCGAAATAGCGGCTGCCGTCGGCATCCACCCTGCGCACCACCAGAAGCCTCGGAAACGGCTCCTGCACGGTTATCTTGAGATAGGGGTAATGCTTGTCGTCCTTGAGGTCGATGTTGAATTTCGGCTTGTGCTTCCGGATCAGGTTCGCCTCGAGGATGAGCGCCTCGGTCTCGGTGCGTGTGGCGATCCAGTCCACATGGTCGAGCCGCGCCAGCATAAAGGGAATCTGCGGCCGGTCTTCGTGTGTGTCAAGGAAATACGATTTCACCCTGGATTTGAGATTTACCGCTTTGCCTATGTAAAGCAGCCCGCCGGATGCGTCTTTCATAAGGTAGACGCCCGGGCTTTCGGGGAAGCGGTCCAAGGATTCTATTAAGTCTTTCGAGGCCATGGAGAGAAAATACAATGAGAAATGCAAATCCAATAATAAAGTCATTCAAGGGGGGAAGTTTCCCCCTCGCTACGGCCCGGTCGCGCTAATTTGCAAAACGGAATTCCAGAAAAGCGCGGTCGGTCCTGCGCTACCCCTTCTAGGGTGCACCCCGAGAAAAGATAGCTGCTAAACCACATTCTGTTGCGGGGGCACCCATGGAGAGCGGTTGGTGGGGAAAATCAGATGATGAATTTTCAATTTGTTTTTTGCGACAATCCACAAGAGACGTGTCATTGCGAGGAGCGAAGCGACGAAGCAATTTCAAAAAAGGTTGCAAGTTGAATGTTGAAAGCGGGTGAAAATTCTGGTTGGCCCAAGATACCTTTTCTTGGCGGAACGACATTTTTTCTGCGGCGCGTTAGGGGCGACTGGAGGTCCCGCCAAAGCGGGATGCCGCCTGACCACGGCCCGCAGAGCCCTCGTGGCAGGCGGCCCGAGGCCGGAGGCCGAGACCGGAAGGAGAACCGACCCGACCCCGAGCGAAGTCGAGGGGGAGGGGAACGCCCAACTCTTAACTTTAAATAAATATATTAGAGAATTTATCTTGCAAAACAAGAACGAATGCCTTATTATATGAGTAATCCCTCAGCAACAGCGAACTTCCTCGTGCTTTGAAAACTGCTTCGGAATAAACTGGAAATTAGCCGGGTTCTTATTTTTAGTTGTGCTATACTCGAAGACGTAAAAGTTTGCCACTTTTCGACATGTTCTCATAGGAGAACTTAGAAACAAATCGGCAAGTATTTATGACACTAAGTATAGTACACGGGCCGTTTCGCCGCATAAAAGGCATTTTGGCGGGTGACGGAAAAAGGGGAGGGGTGAATATGAAGAACAGAATGTGGGTGATTTGCTTGATGGGAATGGTGATGGCGGGGAATGTGGCAGCAAAGACGGAGGGAGGGTTGATTTTTGATGGGCTTGATACTCTAGATGCTGGACGGGGATTTGATTTCGTTTTACAAAGAGCCTGTACCTCTTCGACGGATGCTGGATGCAATTCTCATTTCAAATTCTTTTGGTACAGCGGTTATTATGCGTATCTTGCGCAATTGAACGGTCAAGGCCTCATGCTTGACCTCGGCAAACTCAACCTTGACAGCATCAAATCCGCTCCACCGGATAGTGTGATGAAAGACGATTATGGCCTTGGCCAGCTGTATGTGTTCTTCAAAATAGCCCCGGAT
>DATFYJ010000205.1:0-3478 GCA_035315105.1 Chitinivibrionales bacterium | reverse complement strand
ATGGACCGTCACCGTTCCCTCGATGACCGAGACGCGAACTTCGCCGTTGGTGCGGTCCACCGAGAAATGCGTCCCGGTAGCCACAGCCGTAACCGCTCCGCACCGGACCGCAATGGTGTCGTAGAGCCTCTTGTGCGCCGCGATAAGAACAATGCCGCGTGCAAGATCGAAATGAACGACCCGCCTTTCGGGCCGGCTGATAGAAACGCTCGAATTGGGGCATACCTTCAAAGCGCACATCCGGTCGAAAACGACAATGCTGTCTCTTGTTGATGTGAAAATCGCACCATCCTGCGACGCCCGAGCGGCCGCAGGGGGTAAGGCATGGTTTCCGGTCTGCAGACCGAATGCATAATACATCGAAGCAACTGCCGCGAAAACGAGCACGGCCGCTGCGGCCAGAAACCTGAGCGAAGGTTTTTTCAACGGAAATTCGAGTACCCGCGGCGCCGGGCTGCCTGCGGCGAGACCGCGCTCGATGGAGGCCCGCGCCGCGGCCGCGTCGAAACATGAATCCGCGGGCGCAGGACGTTTGAGGAGCGCGAGCGTTGCGCGCGCCTCGCGGTACACGCGTCCGCAGCGTTCGCACCCCGCAACGTGAGCCTCCACGGCAGCCCTTTGCTCTTTGTCAAGAAGGCCGTCGCACAGCAGATAGACCTGACGTTCGGTTACGTTGCATTTCATATCATAGCACTTCCATCATCCCGCTTTTCTTGAGCTGCTTCGTGACAAGCCTGCGTCCCTTGAACAGAATGGCCTTTATCGCGTTTTCGCTCTTTCCGGTCTGCTTTGCAATGTCCTCAAGGCTTGCGTCTGCAAAGTAGAACATCGAAAATATCTCCCGGCTGATTTCCGGCATGCCCTCGATGATCGATACCGCCTTTTCAAACATCCTGCGACGGTCAATGCTCTCCTCGATAGCCTGGTCGTCGGCGAGAACCTGTTCCGGCACATCGTCAAGTCCCGTTGTCTTCCGGTGTTCGGTCTCCCTGGCAAGCACCGTGAACGTAACATTGACGGTTATCCGGTAGAGCCAGGTGCTGAACTTGCAATGCCCCTTGAAGTCGCCTATCTTCCGGATGACGCGCATCGCCACTTCCTGGAAGATGTCCTGCGTCAGCTGGGGGTTCCTGGTGATGCGCGCTGCCACCCCGTTAATCATCCCGGCGTTTGCAAAGAGCAGTTCCCGAAGCGCCTGTGTGTCTCCACTCCGGCTTTTCGCCACGAGGTCGCTCTCGGAAAGAGAACCTGCATTCATCAATAAGACCCAGAAAGAATGGAAAGGTTACCCGGATAGTGAAAAGTCTTAATACCGGTGTTTTAAATATATGATCTTCATGGCAGATGCGGCATGCAAAATAACCGGAAACCCCTTGATTCTGCCTGTTGTCTAATTAATAGTTGCAGGCAAATTGTCCGGCCCAAAGAATGGAAGGATGCGCTCGATATAATTTGTTAAAGAAATCAACGGAACAGTTGCATGTCTCTTGCAGTTTTCTTGATCTCAAACATGCAAATTAACGACTTAATATATGGATCAAATCATTATTGATGGAAAAGTCCCTGTTACTCGCGGGCTTTAATCGAAAAATTAACAATATTGGGAAATTTCAAACAAGGAGAAGAGTATGAGGCAAGTCCTGAAGAAATCGGTTTTCGCTGTGTGCGCTGTTGCTGTCATCGGAGCGCAGGTGTCCGGGCAGCAGACTTTTGACAACTGGGCAATAGCCCCTGGCCAGGACGGCAAGTCCGTCACCATGACCTATGCGAACCCGGGCACCTACCTGAAGATCGAATCGGACCTGGTTCTTTCGGTGGACGCTTCCGGCTCGGCGTCCAGCGGCCTCATTCATTTCAAGGACGGTGTTCAGCGCGCCATGACCCCGGGAGAGCTGGTGTTTTACTTTACGGAATACAACGCCGGCGGCGCCTACTGGGACTTCCGGGAGAAACAGGGCACGCTTTCCAAATTCGACTTCAGCAGCGACGTGATCCCGCAGGGTTTCGCTGGCCAGCAGGTGCGGGCGGTGTCCAAGGCGGGGAAACAGTACATCGGCGTCATGAGCCTGCTGCCGGCCTCGCCCGACTGGTTTTCGCTCAATATCAGAGGCAGCACGATGCTCTTCTACAGGAACGCGGTGAAAGAGATACAAGTTCTAAAATAAGTTCTAAGATTTGAATTGGGCGTTTCCCTCGCTACGCTCGGGCCGGTCTCCTTCCGGGCTCGGCTGTCCGCCTCGTTGCCGGACCGCCCCGATGGCCTTCGGCCGGGGTCGGCTGGCAATTCGCTCTAGCTCACCCTACAGTCCACCTAACGCGGCGCAGAAGATCACCGCCCAATTTTGTTTGCCGCTTTCGCTCCTCTTCACCAATCGGAGAGGGGACAGGGTGAGGTCCAACGAATCAAATAAATAGTGTCATGGTTCGCCTTTGCAAACCATGACACGATGAATGTCGTCAGCTATGCGGAAGTATCGTTAACTATTTCATCACCTGAATTTCCTTCACCGTGTTGTTTGTAAACTGAAGCGGGCCGCAGCAGGCGCCCTCCACGGTAAGCGAATATCCCTCTCCCATGCCTGCCAGCTTGGCCAGTTTTCCAACATACTGCTTTCCGTCGTTGAGGATCAGCCGGGCGGTCTTGCCGAACACATCGGAAGGCAGCTTGTCGCTTGCAAGCGTGTACGACGTCGTTTTCCCGTGCTTGCCGTAGTAATCCCACACCGCAACCTGCCCACCGGATTGTTCGAAGTGCAGGGTAAGCTCGCCCGGTTTCATCTGACGCTGGACGTTGTTCTTGAACGTTACGGTGCCGGAAGTCGGCGTGCCGTCGGCATTGACGGAATACGCGTATTCCGCTTCGATGCCCAGATACGATTCAGGATTGCTCACGGACATGGCGGTGATTCGGCCGCCGTTGTCCGTCACCAGCTTGAGCCCTTCGAACGTCTCTTCGCCGGCAAACGAAGCTGCAGGAAGCACAATCAATGCGCACAACGAACCCAGGCCCAATGTCAATAATAGGTTTTTCACGATGACCTCCTTCTTACCTAGGAAGATACAATGCGCCCGAATTATCCGGTACGCCTCTATCATTTTCGTTCAATGAGACGGAATCCCAGGTCACAAGGCGGCCGTGGTTTTTGGAGTTGAAGGCAATTATAAGAGGTCTGGTGGGGGAGGAATCCCCCTCGCTCTGGCCCAGCCGTGCTGCCAAATTATCAACCATGCCGAATACGCGCGGCTGGTCCTCCGCTACCCCCTCCAGGGTGCACCCCAAGACAAAGTAGTGGCAAGACAATACTCTGCTGTGGGGGCACCCACGAAGAGTGGTTGTTAGGTGAGATCGAAGCAATTGATGACGAGATGAAAGTTGACAGTTGAGAGTTAACAGCAAACCCAGGAATTGAATGGCAGTTGTTTTTTTGCGTTAGGTGGACTGGAGTGGTCCCGCCATAGCGGGATTGCCGGCCGACCC
>DATFYJ010000204.1:0-5678 GCA_035315105.1 Chitinivibrionales bacterium | reverse complement strand
GTTCGAACGACAGGTAGACGCCGCCCGGCGAGAGCGCGATGACGTCACCCAGGAATGCCTTGACGCCGAAGTCGCCGAGCTGCCCCTGGGCGGTCAGCCCCAGCGGATGGAATATCGAGTATGGGTTGCAGTTGTTGTATCCGTCAACTAGCAGACCGTCGCCGAGCGTGTAGTTCTGCACCGGACCGAATTTGACAAAATTGGAATCGAAAAACGGGCCGATGGTGACGTGATCGACAAGGTCGAGATATCCCGAAAGCGATTTTGTATCGTAGAAGTACGGCCTGCCGGTGTAGTTCGCAGCTATGGGAAGCCTGAGGCCCGCGCCGAACATACTGCTCGAATACGAAGGAACAAGGGAATACGATTGAAACAACCGGCCGCCGGCCAGGGCAAGGTCATTTATTTCCTGCACGACAATCTTTCGTTCCGTCGAAACGTCCGGCGGTAAAAAAGGCGCGAAACTGAGTTCTTCTTTTTCTCGGTCGGTCAAGATCGACGCCCAGAGCCTGTTCTCGCTGAATTCCCGTTTGTATCCCATGCCGCCGGCACCGCCGTACTGCTGCGGAGCGCCGGCGGCTTTCTCCTCCGCGGGTCTCACGCCGGCGGCGCCGAGCTCGTGTTCTATACGGTCGTCGCCGAAGATCTGCTTGAGCTCGACGATCTCGCGCACCGTTACGGTGAAGGGGGCCAAGGGCTCCCTTCCGGGGAATATCGAGGTAGTCTGTCCGGACAAGAGCGCGGTTTCCTCTTTCTGGGAGATGTTTCTGGTTTTCATCGATCCGCCCAGCGACGTGAACCCGGTTTCCCCGGTCTTTGGATCAACGGCCGTGGAAAATGATCCGCCCTGCGTTTCGCCCACCGCGTCCGACGTGAACACGCTGACGCGGCAGTTGGAAACCGCTTTCACAAAGCAGCCGCCGCCGAAAAGGGTGAGGTTCACTTCGGTGAGCAAAGCGCCGTTGTCGGATTTCCGGTCGCGGACATTGAACAGCACCTTGGAATTTTGCCCAAGTACGGCCGAGTTGCCCGAGCCGAATTCCACAACGAGCCTGGTCTGGAAATAGGTTTCAACCATGTCATTGTCGCGGAGACGGGAGCCGACGGTAATTTTCTCCCATTTCTTCTTTGAGACATGCTGGACTCTGGCGCTTCCGTCAAGCGAAACAACGTCGAACTCAGGCAGCGCGAAGGCGGGAGCCGCAGCACACAGGAGCGCGGGTATTGCGAGCGATGCAAGGAGCGGTTTCATCTGATGGTAAAATAATATCCACAAACCTGCAAGTGTCACCAATACGGCGGCGTGGCGGAATCGTTTGACCGGCAAACATAGAATAAAATTTGGGCGTTCCCCCCTGTGGAGCCGCATGGCGGTGCGGCTCCACAGGGGGGCGGTCTCCTTCCGGGCTCGGCTATTCGCCTCGTTGCCGGGCCGCCCCGATGGCCTTCGGCCGGGGTCGGCCGGCAATTCGCTCTGGCTCACCCTCCAGTCCACCTAACGCACGGCAGCGGAATTCTATTCAGTCAATTATTTCTTCTCGCGCCAATCGGCACATGCAACACTCTTTCTTCTCAACTCCTCAACTTCTCCACTATTTTTCTCGGTGCCCCCGCAGCAGAGGTTTCTTTCTTGAAAGTCAATTTTCTTGGGGGCTACCCACGAGGGGGTGTGCCCCCGGATCGCCGCCGCCGATACAAATTGACGTTTGTGGCCAACGGCGGCAGGAAGCCGGGGGCCAGGGGGACACTTCCCCCACCAATAAGTTCTATCTTGTTCTAGATTACTTCATCCCCTTTCTTTATCACCCATAATCCGCCCACTTTTTCATGGAATTTATCAAGCGGCAGCTTTGTCTTAAGCACGCAGTTGAAGAAATTGTACTTTGCGAGGTCGAAATCGATGATGTCTTTTTTCAGGTCGTCAAATAGTTTGGTGCCCGGCATGGGCGTGAGGATGGTGTATCCCGCGTAGGTGACCCGCTGCGAGGATGCGTAGTCGGCAAGCGCGTCGAAATCCTTGTCGGTGTAGTCGGGTGGCACCACATAGTTGCCGCGCACCGAGATGCCGTTATCGTGGAACACCGAAATCGCCTTCTTAATGAGCGACGCGTCGAGCCGCTTGTTGTACAAAGCAAGCTCGCTCTGGCGGAACGATTCGAACCCGCAGATCACCACCTTGAGCCCTGCCCTGGCCATCTGTTCGATGAGCTTCGGATTCTTTGCCGCCGTGTCGGCCCGAATGTCCATTACGAATTCTTTGTTGAGTCTCTCCTCCACGATGCGCGAAAAGAGCCGCGCCGAATACTCCTCATCGATCACCGAATTCGCGTCTGCAAAGCGGACGACGGGGTAGTCTGAAAGGGTGCGCAGTTCCGCGATGATGGCATCGATGTCGCGGAGGAAATACCTGCCGTCCCACTGGGGCCAGATGGAGCAGAAGGAGCACTTGAACGGGCAGCCGAGCGACGTGTTGACATAGGTGATGTTCCTGTCATTGTGCGGCAGGCGGTATGCATGCAGCCATTTTCGGATATACGAACGATCGGGAAGGATATAGCCGTCTTTTCCGTAGTCCCGCAAGAGCGGCGCGGCTGCAGAGCAGGTGAATCCCTCGGCAGTGTTTATGAAAATGCCTGCCACGTTCCGGTAATCGCCGCTTGCCGCCTTCGCGCTCACGATTTCGCGAAACGCGTGTCCTGCCTGGCCAACGGCAACGATGTCTGCCGCAGTCCCTTTGAAATCTTGGGGGCACAGCGAGGCATGGAGGCCGCCCGCCACGGTAAGGACGTCGGCCTTCCACTGCTTTACCGCTGCGAGTATGCGCGTGCAAAAAGGAAATTCCGACGCGATGCAGGTGATGCCCACGATATCGGGCTTTGTGTCGTTGCAGTACTTTCTGACAAGTTCCTCGGGCCGCGTCTCCTGCCGGTTGAGGTCGTATTCCGCCTTCATGTCGAGCACGGTAACGTTATGCTCGCGCACTGCCGATGCCACGGTGAGCAGCCCCAGGGGAGGGCCCACCAGTTTCTTATGGACAAAGGGTTTTGCCGCCTCGGGCGCATGCGCGAGGATCGCGTTTTCGGGCGAGCGGGGCGGGTTGACAAGAAGGATGTTCATACAATGCCCAGGAGGTAGACCACGGCCGTGAGATGACCCCGCACAGGCCTCAGGATTCTTGCGACAGGCACGGCGCCCCGCAAGTCCCGGGCCAGGCGCGGCGAAACGGCAAATGACCCCGCCGTGTTTCCGCGGCCGGGAAGGAATTCGCAGTCGGTGAAGTTATACGGCCGGCCAATCGCCTTGTACAATGCTTCCTTGACGCAGAACGCGGCGCAGAGCCCTGCCGCCGGGTCGGGAAGCCGCCTGCAGCGGCTGCGTTCCTTTTTTGTAAACACGAACGGCAGGAAGGCCGAGCCGTCTTTGCTCCATTGCCGGAACCGCCCGACGCGCTCCGCATCGATGCCGCAGGAAACGAGGCGGCAACAGGAGCTAAACGTCCACGTTGACGATGTCGTCGCCATGTCTTACGATTTTGAGGGTGAGGTCCACCACCTGGCCGATGGTGCTCGCGGGTTTCTTCATAAGGTGCTTGCCGAGGGTCTTGAGTTCTATCTTGAGGCCGTACTTCTTGCGCACGATTTCCAGCAGGGACAAAAGCATGAGCGAATCGCCTTCCAGCTCCTCGATGATGTTGGTGGCATCGGTGAGTTTCGACGAGTCGATGTCGCATTCATCGGCGAAAAAGGCGTACACGAGCGTGCGGATGTCGGATTCCTGCTGTGCGGTCAAGTCGGGCATTTACATGGGCTCCTGGTCTTGATGGGTTAGGTAAAATACTATGTAGTAATCCAATATAATGAATGATTATTGGTGGGGGAATTAGAGCTAATTAAAAAAGAGATGGGCGTTCCCCGGCCTCCGGCCGGGTCGGTCTCCCTCCGGGCTCGGCTATTCGCCTCGTTGCCGGACCGTCCCAAGCGCGTTCACGCTTCGCGCCCTCCGGGCCGCCTGCGGCGGTGGTCTCCGCGCCTTTGGCGCTCCGGCTCGGCGAGGGGTCGGCCGGCAATTCGCTCCTGCTCACCCTCCGGTACCTAACGCGCGGAAACGGAATTCTATTTAGTCAAGTTCTTTTTCCCGCGCCAATCGTTGTCAAAAACACGCATACGTATACGTGTCATCTTCTCAACCTCTCAACTCCTCAACTTTTCAACTACTCCCCGTGGGTGCCGCCACAATAATGCATGGTTTTGCAACTACTTTGTCAAGGCGGCTACCCAGGAGGGGGTAGCGCAGGACACCGCAGGCCGAAGGCCGAGGGGGCCGGAGCGAGGGGGAAACTTCCCCCCTTGTAATCTTCTTTTGCCACCTCGACAAGGAAACGCCCAAATTCTTATCCTTGCTCCACCTCTGGATTTCTTCCATCCGCCTCGTGTATTTTAGGCCTTCATGAAATCACCCCTGCACGAGTTCTCCATACCCGTTACCGTCGAATTCGAGGACGTGGATTCGTATAAAATTGCGCATCACGCCAGGCTCGTTTCGTACCTGGAGCGCGCGCGGGTACGGTATTTTACGACCCTGGGGTTCGATCTTGCCGCCGCAGACATGACCGTGGTTCTGTACCACCTGGAAATGAATTTCAAGAAGCCCGCGTTCTTCCAGGACAGCCTGACGGTCTCGGTTTCCCTCAAATCGTTTGACAATTACCGCATGGTGTTGTATTATAAAATCCGCAGGGACAAGGACCTTATCGCGCGGGCCTCCACCGGCCTCTGCTTCGTGGACCCGAAAAACAAGATCATGATTCCCGCGCCGGACGAGTACGTTGAGAAAATCAACGCGCTCCTGTCAACTCATTAACATTCGGGACATTCCTCAGAATGGCTGATTCGATTGTGATAACCGGCCTTGGTCTTGGTACCGGACTGGGCCTTAATTGTTCCTCCTGCTGGAAGGAGCTCGTGAGCGGCAATAACCCCGTGAAGCGGTTCACCCTGTTCGATGCAAAAGGCCTTTCCTGCGATTTCGGCGTTGAGCTTCCGCCGGAGGCGGAAGGCTTGTTCTCCTCGATAAAGCCGCGGAGCCGCTCGCAGATGACCCGCGCCACCATGATCTCCGTGGTCACGGCCGAAATGGCAATTGCCGACGCAGGCCTTGCGCAAAGCGGCATTGACCCGGCGCGCATCGGCGTGATAACCGGCGCGACAGGCACCGGATATTTCTGGGACAAACCCGGCAAAGACGAGCACCGGATTCTCAAGAACATGGCCAACGCGTCGTCGTCGTGGATAAGCCTGCGCAACAAGTACCGCGGCCCGTCCTACACCGTGAGTACCGCCTGCTCCTCCGGCGCGTACGCGCTTGCCGGCGCCATGGACCTGATCTTGACCGGCCAATGCGATGCCGTTATCGCCGGCTCAGCGGATTCATCGATCAACTATGCCGATGTCGAGGGCTTCCAGAGCATCATGGCGCTGTCTGAGGAAAAAGACGACATCGAGCATGCATGCAAACCCTTTGACGCGAAGCGCAGCGGTTTTGTGATGGGCGAGGGCGGCGGCATGCTTGTTGTCGAATCGGAAGACCATGCGAAGAAACGGGGCGCAAAACTGTACGCTCGGATGTTCCGTCCCGGGCTGTCAAGCGAGGCGTACAACATGCTTTCGCCGCAGCCCGGC
>DATFYJ010000203.1:0-6956 GCA_035315105.1 Chitinivibrionales bacterium | reverse complement strand
GTCTGCGGAAAGTCTTCGCAGGCGGCTTGAAAAAATCATTGCAGACCCCCGGCTCACTCGGCCCGTGATCATTGCAGGGCATAATCTCAACCTGTGCAAGAACGCCGCGCTGGCGAAAGCCTTTGCGGATCTTGCGCATGACTTTGCGGAACAGGGGGATGAATTCGGATTTTTTGCCGTTGTTCATGATTTTGCCGAACAGGGCCGCGCAAACTTGATGCTGCAGGCCAGGTTCCTTGAGCGTCATGGAATTAGGATGAGGGATGTTCTCTATCCCGCGATGCCAAACCTTCGATATGTGGCGGTTTCGGCTAGCACGCTCTATGTTCTGAGGAAAGCAGGGTTTCGCGCCTGCCTTGTGCCGAATCCGGTCATCGCCCCGAATGGCCGGACAAACGCCGGTGCCTGCACTCGCGGGAAGAATGTGGGCGCGCATCGGCACATTGACAACCGCAACGCCGTCCTTTTCTACCCCGGCCGGATCATATCGCGCAAAAACCATGTCGAGGCGCTCGTGCTGGCGCACATCTTCCTTTCGGCAACGCTCGTGGTCGGTGAAGACGGGACCGCCCCGGCGGACAGGGCGTTGGCGCGACATCTGAGAGCGCTGTGCTCCAGGTACAAAATAGCGGCCATTTTCTGCGATAAACGGCACGAGGAATCCGGTAACGCCGGCTATTCCCACTTGTATAGAATAGCCGATGCCTGCATCTCGACGTCGGTGCTGGAAGGGTTCGGCTACGGCCTGCGCGAGCCGTGGCTGTACGGCCGGGCGGTACTCGGAAGGCTTCCGTGCGGGACCACGCGCAACCAAATTCCCGGCGGCGCGCGGCTTTACAAACGGTTTCTCGTCCCCAAGGAATGGATCGACGTCGAAGCGCTCAAACGTCGCTATCGGAAGCGGATGAGGCTCTGCTTCGGCAGTCGTTTGGCAACAGGCCGTGATGGCGTGTTTTCGCAGGCCTTTAACCGTGAGTTTGTTTGCGGCAACGGCATCGATTTCGGGTGTCTGGACATTGCCACGCAATGCGCGGTTTTTGAAGCGGTCTGCAGGTCGGCCGCGCTCGCACGGGAATGGAAAAACGCGTTCCCCGGCCAGACGCGCTCGCTTGCCGTATCTTGGGAGAGGGCATTGCATCTGTCAACCGCCGCTATTGTCGCAAACCAGAGGCGGATAAAGGCCATCCACGGCAGGGCCGCGTTTGCATTGTCGTTCGCGGCGTGTTTCGGGAAGCAAAGGGCCGCGCCGGCGAACGCGCGGCCCGATTACCGCATGATCCAAAAGTATTTCTGCAACCTTGCGCGGTTCCGGCTCCTCGCAACGCCGCAGGCGCCTGGCGCGCGCCATTGCTGTACAGTTTCCCCTTGACTTTTTTCGACATTCATTTGATATTTATGGTACGGTTTACATGCGAGGAGGCTTCAATGGCAAACGCGACCAAACACGATCTGATCGTCGAGGTATCGAAGTCCACCGGCCTCACCCAGGCCGACACCAAGATCGTCGTGGAGGAGCTCCTCGAAACCATCGCCAGGAACCTTGAGGCGGAAAAGAACATAGAAATACGGGGCTTCGGCACGTTTTACACCCGCATCCGCAAACCCCGGCCCGCCCGCAACCCCAAGACCGGCGAGGTGGTGCCACTTTACAAAAGAGTAGTGCCACTGTTCAAGTATTCGGGGGAATTCAAGGGGACCATTTCGGAGGCATTGAAGAAGAAGGGCCCGGCATAGACGCGATAACGTAGAACCGGACGCGCATCTACAGAAACGGCGCCTTTCCCTTTTTGGGGGAGACGCCGTTTTTCTTTTGCCGTTGGCGAACCAGTGGTGACGCTAGAACAGGCAGATCAGGTTGTAATGGTTGAAGTAAATCTTCTTGGAGACCGCAAGTCCGCCCGGGTCGGTTACCGTGAAGGTAAGCGAGTCGATGCCGAAGTATGTTGCATCGGCACCTGAGATGGTGTCGATCACGATCTTGTAGTTGAAATATGACGGGCGAATGATCAGACCCGGATCGATGATCGGATTTGCCGCTGATTTCGGAAGCCTGAAAGTGCTCGAATACTGCTTTTGGACCTTGAAGTGATTTCCATTCGAAAAGGTCCACTGTAGGGTGGAAAGCTGGTCGTTTGGATCGTGAGCGCTGGTGATGGTGTCGAGATCAATGGTGTCGGCCCTGAAATACTTGAAGCAGCGGTGGGGAGCAAGGGTTATCACGGGCGGATAGTTAAAAGGCGTCACAAAGAACGACGGTTGTTTTGTGTCGTAGAGTGGTGGATTGTTCTTGACATACACATTGAACGTCAGCTTGAAGGTTCCCTGCCACATGGTGTCGGCGGGGAACGGGATAGTGAATGCATGCGTGTTGAGATCATATGGCACCAAAAGCCCCATGCTGTCTCGTATCTCCCACAGGAGCGAGTCCTTCGCGTAAGCGGCGACGTTCTTGACGCTCGTGTCGGCGATGACGACGCATGTGTCAAGGAATATAGGCGCGAAGGAACGTCCCTGGGGAGTGGCACGGCTGAGATCTATGATCTGCGGTGGAACGTTGTGCTTGCCCTGGATATACAATGAAAACGTAAGCTTGCTTTTTTTGCCTGCCTTGTCAATTGCGACGACCGAGTCGACGTGCAGGCCGGAGTCGAGCAGGGAGGCGATGTACAGCGCCGTGTCGTTATTGTAAACCATGCGGGCATTGTTGAACAGGACCGAATCGATCCCCACGGCGCTGGTGACGAGCGCCATGACGGTGACCGGTGAAGAAACGGGATTTACGGTGTCGGTGGGCGGCACGAGCCGTATCTGCGGGACCACCGTGTCTTTCACGTAGAGCGTGCATGCCGCTGTGTTGCTAACGTTTGAATCAAAATCAATGGCCGCCGCGTAGCAGACCACCGGTGTTTTGAGGGCGGTCAGCAGTGCCGGCTTTCTAACCGTCCGTGAAATGACGGCGCGGTGCGTCCTGGGCGCAAACGATGTATCCTGCATCAATGCAGTCGCCGAGTCAAGCCACGTGAATGCCTGCCACACGTTGCTGTCCGGGTCGGTGACGGTAAACGTGACGACAACGGAGTCGGCGGGAAGAAAGACGCGAATCGCCGCCGAATCGGGCGTCACGACGGGCGACATGGCATAGACCGTGACGGTTCTTTTGAGGGAGTCCACAGACTTGTCAGCCTTGACAATTACAACAACGAGCGCGTAATCGCCCGCGGCTTTCTCCGAAAACGAAAAGGAAAAGGACACCCCGGTCACCACGCCCGCCGCGATAATGCTGTCGGCGCCGCCCGTGCCGCTGCGCACGTAGAAACTGTCGATAAGATTGGGAAGGTACACCTGCACCGTGCATTGCAGCGCGGTGTTCACCCTCACCGAGTCGTTCACCGCGTCGAGTGAACGCAGCGACGTCTGCGGGACGATTTTTGCATCCGCCGGGTTGGAAAAGGGGCTCTTGCCGTTTGTGCACGAAATAATGAGTACCGCGCACACCGCCGTCGCGAGGGCGAGTTTTTTCATTTGACAACCCTCTGCATGGTGAAGGGCTCCGGCAGTCATCTGCCTTCTTCGAGCCTGCTTATCAGAAACTCCGGCATCCTGATTTTTCTCATTTTTGCCTGAGCCTTTTGCACGTCGTAGGCGATGCGGTGGTAGGTGAAGACCTTGGCGTCGGTGTCGAACGTGCCGTAACAGGAATTGGCGTTCCTGTCGCGCGGCTGGCCCACGCTCCCAACATTTATAAGGAAACGCACGTTCGCAAGGGCGCCGTACTCCAGACTCTCGCCCGGGTGGACATACACTTCCTTTTCCTGTTCGAGCACGATGATGATGGGGATGTGCGTATGGCCCACGAAGCAGAACGACGTTTCGAAAAACTGGAAATTGAATGCCGCCTCTTCAAGGGAGGTGATGTAGTACCACATGTTCGGCTCGTAGGGCGTTGCATGGACAAAGGTATGGGAATACCGATCTTCCTTGAGGGGAAGGGTGAGGAGATAGTCGTGGCCCGATTTCTTCAGATTGTCGGAGGTCCACTCGATGGCGATTTTCGCATGAATGTTGAAATGCTGGGTGCTCAGCATGCCGACGGCGGCCGCGTCGTGGTTCCCCAGAAGCACAAAGGAACAGGTCTTCCGGACGAGGTCGATGCATTCGTTGGGATTCGCGCCGTAACCGACAATGTCGCCGAGACAGAGGATCTCGTCCACCTTCCGCGTTTCGATGTCGGCGAGAACGGCCTCCAGCGCTTCGATGTTGGCGTGGATGTCTGAAATCAGGGCGATTTTCATCGTCAGGTGTTTTCCATGTATCGGAAGGTGCTGGAGCCGATTTCGATCCTGTCTTTGTGGGCCAGCCGGTGGTTCTTCGTCTTCTTGCCGTTCACCTTGAACTGCCCGAGGAGCTTTGGCGTCCGGATCCAGTATGCGTCGCCTTCGCGCTCGATGACGACGTGACCCTGGTCCACCAGGAAACCCGAAATGAAGACGTCGTCGTTCTCGGAGTCGCCCATCGTGACGAGAGGTTTGTCCAGTTTGTAAATAACATGCTTGTTGATCTCGATGAGGACGGCCGACGACCCCGACGGATCTTTGTTCTGGTCCGGAACCACCGACGTCTGCTCCCGCGGAAGCGCCGGCTCGCTCATGGCGATGTCCTCGATGATGGGGGCGGGCTCGGACGCCGCTTCAGGGGCATTCTTTGTTTCCGGGGTGCCGGAGGCGGCTTCAAAGAGGATGGTGTACTTGCCGATGGTGATCTTGTCGCCGTGGGAAAGCGCGATCTTCTTTACTTTTGCGTTGTTGACATACGTTCCGTTGAGCGAATTGAGGTCCGAGAGCACATAATCGCCCTGGGTCGTACGCTCGATCTTCGAATGCCGCCGGGAAATGCCCATGTTGGAAATGCAAATGGTATTCTCGGGCAGGCGTCCTATGGTAATGACCGGATCGTCGAGCTCGTACGACTTGACAAGTTCGCTATCGAAGAAAACGATGAATTTAACCATTTCAGCCATGCCGATGACCTTTTATGAGCCAAAATATACAATCTAAGCCGGCCCGGTGCAAAATACCAATTGGTAATACACGATTATTTTTATTATACCTTAAAAAACGGATTTTCACAATACCTTGTCAAATTCGACCTGGATTTGTTTGGCCGGTCGGGACTTGTGCGCGCCGGTCCTCCGGGCGGCAGCCGTCCTTTCCGCGGCGTAACGGTCGGAATGGCCGTTTCCGGTCATCCAAAGACTTGGCATCGCAGGAGTGAAAATATGTTCTTTGCCCAAGCGTATTAAAGGACTCTCGTCTTTATTTTAGCCCGATTTCTCTGAGTCCTTAAAATCAGCTGAAGCGTTCAAATTCTTCTCCGGACTTGGGATAATCTATTATATTATGTCATGTTTTACCGAAAGAACCGGCCCTTTCACCCAGCACAGTTGGTTGAAATACCCGCGGGGGATAGATGCCTGAAATAGGATCATACAGGAATGTATTTGACGATCAAAACGAGTTCAACAAGCTCAACGATCTTATTCTCGCCGCAATTCAGGATTTCTCCTCCTATCGCAAGGGAAACCTTACCTACGGTGAAATAATGTTCGTGCTCGAATGCGTTCTTGATTCGCTTCGCGGCGCCTCGGAAAAAGATGCGCAGGCGGGCACCAGAATAAAGGGTCTCAGCGAGGCGCCGACATTTTCCACGCTGCTGTCGATCACCTCGCGGCTTGTTGAGGTCATGCTGAAGAAAGGCATTATCGGCTCCGGCGACGAGGGTTTCATTCTTCACGGAGACAAATAGGTAGGCACCGGTTTCTTTTCTGAAACGTTCCGGAGAATTCGATGGATACCGAGAATCCGCATGTTTTCAAGGTGAAGTTTCCTTCCGACCTCGACTATGTGGGACCGGTGAGGAAATTCGTGGCCGAAACCCTCGGGGTTTGCAAGTTCTCGCCGAAATTCGCCTATCGTTCCGAAGTGATTGTCGACGAGATTTGCCACAATGCGATCACCCATGGTTCACGCACCGTGGATGCGGCCGTGGAGATCCAATGCAAGATTTTTCCCGACCGTTTCGAATTCCAGGTGAACGACCAGGGCGGAAAGAAAGACGACATCGACCGCCTCAAGAACGCGATGAAAAGGGCGGACGCGCATGTCGCCGATTTCACGCAGGACAAGGACGCCCGCGGCCTCGGACTCGAGATCGTGCGGCTGTTGTCCGAAGAGATCAAGATGGAAGTCGGCGCGGACAACATGACCACCGTACGGGTCGTTCGGAAAAGGGAAGACGCCTGACCCTGTGCCGCGCCGCAAGGATTTGCAACCGGGACGGTCGCAGGTACAGACAGTGAAACAGGAAGGCCGATCGGAACCAGCATATGCCAGATCTGAAAATCAAGAGAATGCCGGTGGAACTGAGGCCGGATCTCAGCATGTGGAAAATCGAAGGCGCCCTGGATTCCGAGAGCATCGGGCGCATTCAAACCGAATTCAATTCGGTGCTGGAGTCAAAGCAGAGTTTTCTCATCGCCGAAATGTCCGGCGTTACCCACGTCTCGTCGGCCGCCATGGGGCAGCTTATGGGATGCAGGCAGATTCTGGCGGAACGGGGCGGCGATCTTGTGATCGCGGGCGTGAGTCTCGACATCAAGTCGAAACTCAGCGCAATGGGCGCAACCAAGATTTTCAAGTTCTACAACGAGATGCGCGCCGCCGTCAACGCCTATCACTGGGAGGTTGAGCGCAAGGCCGAAAAGGTGTGGCTGTCGTTTCCTCCGCAACTGCAGTTCGTACCGCCGGTGCGCCAGATGGTGAGCCGCATTGCACGGCAGAAAGGCTATTCCCAGCGCGATTCGTTCCGCATCGAAACCATTGTCGACGAAATATGCAACAATGCCGTCGAGCACGGGTCCGAAAAGATAGCGAAAAACGTCGACCTCAATGTCCAGATAA
>DATFYJ010000202.1:0-10168 GCA_035315105.1 Chitinivibrionales bacterium | reverse complement strand
AATTCGAGGATCACGAATTTATACATCACCGGCGGCCCCACGATAAAGGCTTTGGTGTTTTTCGGGTTGAGGCGGTCCTTGATTTTCGGGATGAGCGTGGTGATGACGCCGGTGTTGCCGTTCCACGAAGGCGAGCCGCGGTCCACTGTTTCGAGAAATTCGATGGACGTGTTCTTCTTCCACAGTTCCATTTCGTCGGTGAACAGCCGCTGGGACACGTCGGTAAAACCGCACAGTAGGAAGATTCTTCCGTAGTCGGCGCGGTTGTCAAGCGCGTAGTTGATGGCCGAGCGCAGCGGCACAAGCCCGATGCCCGCGCCGAAAAACAGGAGGTCCTTGCCCTTGAATTCGTCCATGGGGAAATGCGTGCCGTACGGGCCGCGTACCCCGAGGGTGTCGCCTGGTTTAAGGTCGTGGAGCGCCGCGGTTACCTTGCCCACCTTCCGTATCACCATCTCAAAGCTGCCTTTCCTGGTGGGGGACGAGGAAACCGAAATGGGCGCCTCGCCGATGCCGGGAATAGAAAGCTCCGCGAACTGGCCGGGCTTGTGGCCAAGGTCTTTTCCGTCAAGCTTAAACTCGAAGTAACGGTCGCGCTCGGTCATGGGGCTGGTTTTCACCACGGTGAGCGTTTCGGGCATGTATAGGGATTCGTGATTGCCGCATCCGCATGCTTCGCACATGTCAAGCCTCCTTTCTCAGAAGATCGGCGTCGATGTCGGGTGGATACGCGATGTCGGCGGTGCACGCCTTTTTGCACCTGCCGCAGCCCACGCAGCCCGCGATCCCGAACTTTTCAAGAAGGAATTTCTGCTTCCGGTACAGCCGGTGCCGTATGCGGTCGGCGGCTTTCTTACGGAAATTGTGGCCGCCCGCGCACACGGCAAAAGGCTCGAGCACGCATGCGTCCCACATGCGGAACCGCAGCCCGTATTCGAAGGAGAGGTCGAGTTCGTCGAGCATGTCGAAGCAGTAACAGGTGGGGCACACCGTGACGCAGGACCCGCAGGAAAAGCACTTTGCGCCCCGCGTCTCCCATGCCGGGTGGCGCTCCTTTCCGTCACGGAAGGAGGGGAGCGCGTCGCGCTTCACCTGGAGCGTCACAGCGTCCTTCACCGCGGTTTTCGCCTTTTCGGCCTTGGCCTTGACATCCGCGCCCGCGGGCTTTGCCGCGCTTGCCGAGAAAAATTCCTTGCCGCGGTCGGTGACGATTTCCAGTGCGTAGGAGGCGTCGCCCATGTCAATAAGAAACGCATCGGCCGCCAGGTATGGTTCCTCGGGCTTTATCATGGACGACGTAAAGCGGTATGTGCCGGGTTTGGTGGGATAGATTCCCACGAGCGTGGTCTTCTCCCTGCGCGTGCAGTAGTTTGCGTCGATTTTCCCGTCGGTGAATGCCTTGTCGAGCATGGCAATGGCCGCGAGGTCGCCGGGATGGATGCCGATGATGGCCTGGTCCTTTTCCGCGTACACCGGCTCGCATGAAGAGGCATCTTTCGGCGCATAGGAAAGCACAGGATCGCGTGGCGGAAACAGATATTGTTTCGGCGAGTACATGGTTTCGTCAAAGTCAAGCCTGAGGTCGGCGCCTGAGCTGAGCCTGTCGTAGGCGAAACGGCCGTCCTTCTGCACCACGCCGAACAGGTCTAGGGGCCCGGCGGCGAGCGTTCCCACAAAATCAAGGAGCTCTTTTCTTGATATCTGCTGGAGTTCCATAAGAGGTTCTTTCCCTTCTCATTTGACAAATCGCGGGAACGATTCGGAAAGGGGTTGTTCTTGTGTGACTTCTTTCACAAAATCAGCCATGATGAAAGAAAGCTGAAAATAATTCATTGTTGGAATTAGTTAAAGCGGGATGCAAGACGAGGTAAAGAATTAATCAAATTGGGCGTTCCCCCCTCCATCAGGAGGGGGTCGGCCGTCCTTCCGGTCTCGGCCTTCGGCCTCGGGCTGCCTGCCACGAGGGCCCTGCGGGCCGTGGTCAGGCAGCACCGCGCTCCGGCGCGGCCTCCAGTCCTGCCTAACGCGCGGCAACTGAATTCTATTAAGTCAATTGCTTCTTCTCGCGCCAATCCGTATCCGCAATAAATCAGCCAAGGCTTCTTTCTTAAGGTCTCAACTCTTCAGCTTTCGCGGCGATAAAACACACGCAAAGGACATCCATGCGAATTTATATTAACTAAAGGCAAAGAGATATCCTTGAGGTCAAGCACATATCAATATTGAGGCGTTTGTGAATATCGGAAGTATTCTGACGAAAATCTCCTCCTGGGAAGAATTCAGGCGGGAAGTGCGCGGCCTGAACGACAAGGGGAAAGGTGACGCCTTTGAACTGCTCACCCAATATTTTCTGCGGATTGAGCCACGGTATGCCACAAAGCTTTCGAAAGTCTGGCGCCTTTCCGAAGTGCCGTTAAAGATCGCGGAAAAGCTCCGGCTGCCGCCGGCAGACAAAGGCATTGACATAATCGCCGAGACCAAGGATGGCGAATACTGGGCTATCCAGTGTAAATACCGCGAAGACCAGACACATTCGCTTACGTGGCGGGAGCTCTCCACGTTTACAGGCCTGGCATTTACTGTCTGTAAAGGAATATCCTTCGGCCTTGTCTGTACCAATACCGAACGGTTCACCGGCGTTCTCAAACATCAGGATAAAATCGGGTTCTGCACGCTTGATACCTGGCTTGACCTGGATAAGACGTTTTTCAAAAACATTCGGGCATTGCTGTCGCACCGTCCAGAAAAGATCACGCCCCTGCGCCCGCGACCGCACCAGAGAAAAGCCATCAGTGAAGCTTCCTGGCATTTTGTAAAGAGCCGCCAGAAACGCGGGAAACTCATAATGCCTTGCGGCACGGGCAAAAGCCTTGCCGCATTCTGGATCGCCCGGAAACTTAAAGCCAGAAAAATCCTCATTGCAGTCCCCAGCCTTGCGCTAATCCGGCAGACGCTCAAGGTCTGGCTCAAGGAAGCAATTGCCCTTGATCAGCCCATAGAATGGCTGTGCGTGTGCAGCGACGAGACAGCGGGAAAAATCGGGCAGGACGACGTGTCCGTTCTCAAGCAGGACCTCGGCGTGCCATGCTTTACAAATCCAAAAGAAATCGAGGCAAGGCTTAGAACACCGGCACATGGCCTTACCGTTGTTTTTACCACCTACCAGAGCGGTAAAGCCATTGCTGATGCATCTCGAAAGACAGGCTACTCGTTCGACCTGGGCATAATGGACGAGGCGCATAAAACAGTCGGCGCAAAAGACAAACTGTTTACACATCTCCTGTACGACCGGAACATTACAATCCGCAAGCGGATTTTTATGACCGCGACGGAACGCCGCTACATCGGGCAGAGCGACGAAATCGCCAGTATGGAAGATGAGAAAATCTACGGCGACACCTTTTCCCTTCTGTCATTCAAGGACGCCCTTGAGTACAAACCGCCCATCCTGAGCGATTACCGGATCATCACCATCGCGGTTTCGCGCGATGAGGTCGCAGACCTCATAAAGAAGAATCTATTTGTAAGGCCGGACAAAGGCCCGTGGGACCGCGAGGTTGAGGCGGAAATGCTCGCCTCACTTGTCGCGCTTCGCAAGGCAATGAAAAAATATCCCATAAGGCACGCAGTCTCTTTCCACAGCAGCATACAACGGGCCAGGGTATTCCAGGAAAACAGCGACGCATTTACAAACGCGTTCCCAAAATACGGCAAGCTCGAAGTATTCCATGTTTCCGGCAAGACGCCCACGGGCACGCGCGCAAGGATCCTCGACGATTTTGAAAACGCTTCCCGCGCCCTTATCACAAACGCCCGGTGCCTCACCGAAGGCGTGGATGTGCCAGACATAGACTGCGTTCTGTTCGCAGACCCGCGTAAAAGCACCATAGACATTGTCCAGGCAGTGGGGCGTGCGCTCAGACCGGCCAAGGGGAAAGCGCGAGGATACGTTGTTATCCCGATTCTCCATGACTCGCGGATGAAAAGCGAAGAATTCCTTGAAAGCGAAGAGTTCAAGGAAGTGCTCACCACCTTGCGCGCGCTGGCGTCGAATGATGACAGGATTATTGAGTTTTTCAGGGCAGTGAGCAAGGGAAGACGGGTTGGAAGGGGCGGGATTGTTGAGTTTGATATTGATGAAAGACTGGGAAGAAAGATCAAGATTGATGAGTTTGTTAAGGCGGTGGAGTTGAAGTGCTGGAGCAGATTGGCGAGGCTGGGATGGAGATCATTTGAAGAGGCACGTGAATTTGTTCATGGGTTAGGGTTAAAGAATTATACTAAGGAATGGTGGAAATATTGCAAAAGTGGAAAAAAACCTTCAGATATTCCTAGTACACCTCATATAGTTTATTCCAAAGAATGGAAGGGTGGATTTGATTGGTTGGGGTATGGTTACAGTTTTAAACATAAATCTTTTGAGGATGCACGACGTTTTGTCAGAAAGTTGCGGCTAAAGGGGCAAAAAGAATGGGTGGAGTATTGCAAGAGTGGAAAGAAACCCTTTGATATTCCCGCTGGCCCTTGGAGTACTTACAAAAGAGAATGGATTAGCATGTTTGATTGGATTGGGGCTGGTAGACGTATATGCCAGAAGCCCAAATCTTTTGAAAAGGCCCGTGAATTTGTCAGAAAATTAAAATTAATAGATTATAAAGAGTGGAAAGGATACTGCAAGAGTGGAAAGAAACCCTCTGATATTCCTAATTGCCCAGAAAGTGTTTATAAAAAGGAATGGGTTGGACCATTTGATTGGTTGGGAATTAAAATCACATCTTTTAAATCTTTTAAAAAGGCACGAGCATTTGTTAGAAAATTGAAATTCAAAAATCGTATGGAATGGTTGAAATATTGTGAAGGTGGAAAGAAACCATTAGATATCCCGGCGTATCCAAATCAAGTTTATAAAAAAGAATGGATTAGTATGTTTGATTGGCTTGGTGCTGGCCGTAACCTTGATTTTAGGACCTTTAAAAAAGCACGAAAATATGTGAGGAAACTTGGATTAAAAATTGTAATGGATTGGTACAGATTTTGTAAAAGTGGAAAAAAACCGCCAGATATTCCTACTGAGCCGGAAGGGGTCTATAAAAATGAATGGAGAGGATGGTCGGATTGGCTTAGAGCTGACCCTAGCATCTTTAGTAATAAGAGAAAATTTAGGTCCTTTAGAGAAGCCAAATTGTTTGTTAGAAGACTTGGACTAAATAGCTGCAAGGAGTGGTACAAATATTGTAAGAGTGGAAAGAAACCACTGGATATTCCATCCGCTCCTTATAATACTTATAAAAAGGAATGGGCCAGTATGCCAGATTGGTTAGGATCAAACAATTAACATAGGAGAGTGTACGATGATTGACAAAATGTGTCCTGCAAACGAAAATCAAAAGAATATATGGAAAAAGCTCATTGAAGAAATGTTTAAGTCTAGGGAGAATTTAATTAAATTTACAGACTTTGGTGGCGGGGAAGATTCGTTTGAGGCTGTAATAGATAATGACAACATAGATATGGTAAATTTATTTAAACGCGAAAAGGTAGAAAGACCTTGTAAGAATAGTTATTCTGATTATCATATCGCTACATTTTCTGTAAAGAATGCTACTGTTGAAGTGTTCGGTGGCGTAGGATATCGTATAGCCTGTATTGCTCTTTTTATTAAAAAACATCAATGAAATATTTCTCTTTAGACAATTCTCCGAGTTGAGTTCTTCGCGCCAGGTTGGACTGGAGGGTGCGCCAGAGCGCATTGCCGGCTGACCCCGCCGTAAGGCATAGGGGCGGACCGGCAACGAGGCCTACGGCCGAGCCCGAAAGGAGAACCGGTGCCGAAGGCAGGCGCCCATCATTTGTATTCTATTCAAGAATTAAAATTATTGATTCAATCCCTATAAACGTCTTCTTCAAGTTATTTTACCCCTCAATAAAAACCAGTACAAGAAATCAAACCTCATAAAATCACCAAGAAAGAGCACCTATCCCATGCCCGAAAAATTCGTCTACTTCATGAACAGAATGACCAAGATCTTTCTTCCCAAAAAGGAAGTGCTCAAGGAAATTTCTTTATCATTCTATTATGGCGCCAAGATCGGGATCATCGGCATCAACGGCTCGGGCAAGAGCACGCTCATGCGCATCATGGCCGGCATCGACACCGAGTTTCTGGGCGAGGCATGGATCGAGCAGGGCCGCACCGTGGGCTATCTGCCGCAGGAGCCGCTGCTCGATGAGACCCTTGACGTGAGGGGAAACGTCGAAAAGGCCGTTGCGCACAAGCGCGCCCTGCTCACGGAGTTCGAAGACATATCGGCGAAGTTCGGCGAGCCTATGTCCGACGATGCAATGCAGAAACTACTGGACAAACAGGCAAGGCTTCAGGATAGGATCGATACCGACAATTTGTGGGAACTCGACCGCCACATGGAAATCGCCATGGACGCCCTGCGGCTGCCGCCGCCGGACACAAGTGTCGCCACGCTGTCGGGCGGCGAAAAGCGGCGCGTTGCCCTGTGCCGGCTTCTGCTTGAAGAACCTGACCTCCTGCTTCTTGACGAACCGACCAACCACCTTGATGCGGAATCCGTTGCCTGGCTCGAACGGCATCTTAAAGAATATAAAGGCTCAGTTATTCTCACCACGCACGACCGCTACTTTCTCGACAACGTGGTGGGCTGGATTCTCGAGCTTGACAGGGGAAGAGGAATTCCCTGGCAGGGGAACTACTCGTCGTGGCTCGAACAGAAAACACAGCGCATGGAGCAGGAGGAGCGCGAGGAAAGCAACCGCAGGGTGCGCCTCAAGAAGGAACTCGACTGGATACATCTTTCGCAAAGGGCTAGGCAGGCAAAGGGCAAGGCGCGGCTCAATGCCTACGAGGAACTGCGTAGCCAGGAAACGCCGGAAAAGCTCTCCACCGCAACCATCGTGATACCGCAAGGGCCGAGGCTCGGCGACCTCGTGATCCGCGCGGAAAACCTGAGCAAAGCCTATGGCGATAAGCTGCTGTTCGAAAACATGAACTTCAGCCTGCCGCGTTCCGGTATTGTGGGGATCATCGGTCCCAACGGCGCGGGCAAGACCACGCTATGCAGGATCATTACGGGTCAGGAAAAGGCGGACGCGGGCAAGCTTGTCATCGGCGAATCGGTGCAGCTTTCCTATGTCGACCAGAACCGCGACGCGCTCAACCCGGACAACACCATTTTCCAGGAAATCACCAAAGGGCTCGACATCATACGCCTTGGCAAACTGGAAATGAACTCGCGCGCCTACGTGGGCCGGTTCAATTTTTCCGGAGCCGACCAGCAGAAGCCCATCAAAGACTGCTCCGGCGGCGAGCGAAACCGCGTGCATCTCGCAAAGCTTCTGCAGACTGGCGGCAACGTCCTCTTGCTCGACGAACCCACCAACGATCTTGACGTGGAGACGCTCCAGGCGCTCGAACAGGCCATCCTTGATTTTTCCGGGTGTGTGGTGGTCATCACCCACGACCGGTGGTTCCTTAACCGCATCGCCACACACGTCCTCGCCTTCGAGGGCGACAGCCAGACGCACTGGTACGAGGGTAACTTTGCCGATTACGAGGAGGCGAAACGGGTGAGGCTGGGGATTGATGCGGACCAGCCGAAGAGAATCAAGTATAAGAAGCTGGTGAGGTAAAAAACCCGACCTGCGGGCTTTGCGAGAGTCAAGCACCGAGGGACGCAGGAATCCGCCCAAAGCGATTGTCAATGGCAGAAACCTGCCTTCCCGGCGGGAATGTGCTGTGATGAGCAGGCGTGAAGCACGCAGGGGATATGTCGAATCTGCTCATACAATTTGCCGCGGCAATCGTGCGCGTCTGGTTGATGGAAAGCGACGCCACGCCGAACGGTCCGGTGCACAATCTGTTGAGTTTTGCGACTATTGCGGTGAGACCCGCGGTGTCAACCAGGTTTAGGTAAGGCGCATGCAGATAGCCGCATCCGTGTTTTTCAACCGCCCGAATGACGCGGGTGACAGTCTCGCGGAACGACCCGTCGTTATACCGCGCAAAGGGCCGGTCTTCTCTGTCAAGGCTGCAGCCGTAATGGCCGTATTGAACGAACTCCACGTCGCTCTGCACGCAGGATTCGAGAATTTCTTCGAGGCCATCCAGCCCGGCGCAACTTTCCACGATCGGGCACAACCTGCGATACGCGATTCCCGAGCGCAGCAAGTTCCGCCGGACGGTGTAAATATCGGAAGGAGACGCAACCCTGGACAGGAATACGGTTTCCCATTCGACAAGCGACCCGATGCCGGACAATGCTGCAATGTCCTTCTCGAAATCCGCCGTGCCGGCCTGATTGATGCGGATGCAGTGTCGTCGGCCGCCGGGGCGGCGGCAGTTGAAAAACTGCACAAGCCGTGCGCGGGCCTGCTCCCGATCCGTCGTGATGCTGCCGGATGCAAGGGGCGCTGCAAGCCCATTCTCAAGATCAAGCGCCAGCACTCCGCCGGCCCGCGCAACCATGGAGCTAAGACGATCGATGGCCGCGGGAGGCAAAACAGGCGACCATTGGTAGATGCGGCAACCGGCCATAGGAACAATCTCCCCGCGTTGAGTTGAGCACGGCAACATTGTTTGTCTGACTCCGAAACTGCTCTGTCGTGTGATAATATACTAGGTCCGTTTCCTATTTCAAGGAGGAGGGTAAAAAAAAGTTTTCTGGCAGAAAACGCTTTGTTTAGTGTGATGCAAATAACCGAGAAGTGTCACCAGCGTCGCCATTGTTTTTCAACTCTGACTGAACGACTCGACACATCTGGACGAAGGCCTTTCCCCGGCGTATCTTAATTACTTGAGGGTCGCAGGTGAGGACTCCGGAATTCGCAAGCTAACAACCCATAAACAAAGATAGGAGAAATTGCCATGAACCCGGTCCCCAAAATTGCCGGCATTGATCCTGCAAAAAAAGCTTTTTCACTGGTTGATGAGTTCAAGGCGTTTGCCTTTAAGGGCAATGTCATCGACATGGCGGTGGGCATCATCATCGGCGCGGCATTCGGGAAGATTATTGATTCCTTTGTCAAGCATATCATCATGCCGCTCATCAGCCTGCTGCTTCCCGCGCAGCAGGGGTATCTCAACTGGAAGCTCGTCGTGGGCGCCAAGGAAGTGCCGTACGGCCTGTTTCTCGGCGAGGTGGTGAATTTCCTGATCATCGCGGCGGTACTGTTCGTTTTCATCGTGAAATTCCTGGGGTTTCTCACCAAATCCAGGCAGAAAGAAGCGGCTGCTCTTCCGGCGCTCACCAAAGACCAGGAGCTTCTGTCGGAAATCCGCGATCTGCTGCAGAACAGGAAGTAATCTTTGCTCAATTGAAGAACCCCGCAGCTTGCTGCGAGGTTCTTCAATCTTGCAATTCCCATCCCGCCCCGATATAATGTTTATATTAAACTGTGGGAATGCAGGACCACATTACCCGGAGAAATCGTGTTGTTCAAAGGGTCTCTTTCGATGAAATTGCTCAGGCGGCTGGCAAAAAGCCTGCTTATCGGTTCGGCCATGGGCGTCGGCGTGGCGCTGGCGACCAACTTCTTTGTAAAGGACCTGATCGACAGGCTCGAAAACCAGACCTACTACATGCGATACCGGTGGGAATTCAAGAACCTGGCCGCGGAAAAGAGCAGGGAAGAGGTCGACAACGACAACGGCATCTGCATTGTCGACATCGACGAGCGGAGCCAGCACAAGCTCGGGAAATACTGGAACTGGGACCGATCGTTCCACGCGGACATGATCAATGCGCTTTCGAAGCACGACCCGGCCGCCATCGCCTTCGACGTTATGTTCCTTGACCCGGAGGACCGGAACTACGTCGCGCGCTTCGACAGCCTTATTGCCAAATGCAAAAGAGGGCCGGTTGGGTTTTCCATGCCCGAAAACGCGCGCAAATCACTGGCGTCAGCCATTGACTACGATGAGCAGTTCATAGCAGCCACGAAAAAGGCCGGGAACGTGTTCCATGCGGTGATGATGGCCGACTCCTCGGATTACCCCAGTTTCGCCCAGTCGCAGATCCAGCCGAGGACCACCATGGCATGGCACGATTCGCTTCATCCGTCCTCGGCTGTGTTGTTTCCTCCGGTAGTCCGGCGTCAGGTTTACGAAACGAGACATGTGATCGACGGCATCTTCCCGGGG
>DATFYJ010000201.1:0-5232 GCA_035315105.1 Chitinivibrionales bacterium | reverse complement strand
GTGCTTGAGATCGACCGGTCGAACCTGCCCAAGGAGGCCTCGGCCGACATCCTCGACCGCGCCTACACCGTGATCGAAAACCGCATCAACTACCTCGGCGTCGCCGAGCCGAGCATTCAAAAACAGGGAAAAGACAGGATCATTGTGGAACTGCCGGGGTTTCGCGACGAAAGCGCGGCCTCGCGGGTGATCGGCTCTACCGCCCAGCTCGAGTTCAATTTGCTCCGCGAGCCCGCCGAGCTTGACAAAGCGATAAAAGTCGTGGACAACGCGCTCAAGGGCCTCAAGTCGGGCGACACGGCCGCGGCCGCCGCGAGTGCGGACACGAACGCGGTGAAGACGAAAGAGGCGCAGAACAAGGCGCAGAACTTGTTTGAAGGAAAGGAAGCTGGCAGGGACACTGCCGCAGGCGCGGCCGAGTCCACCGCCGCGGGCGCGAAAAAAGAGGAGGCGATCACGTCGTTCTCCGAGCTTCTTTCCGGCATCGGCGAGCAGATAGGCGTTTTGGAAAGCAACAAGGCCAAGGTCGAAAAGATCCTCGGCCGCAAGGACGTGCGCGAAGCGCTTGTGCGCTCGGGCCTGGGCGGCTCGAATTTCCTGTGGGGCCACGAGACGCGCGTGGCGAACGGGGCGATGTATCGCATGCTGTATTATGTAAAGTCAAGCCCGGAAATGCGCGGCGACGCCATCAAGGACGCGCGGGGGTCCATCGACCGCGGCGGCTTCTCCGCAGGCGCCGCCATCGTCGAACTCGAAATGAACCCCAAGGGCGCGCGCACGTTCGCGCGCGTCACGGGCGCCAACGTCCAGAAGTACCTTGCCATCGTGCTCGACAGCACCGTGTACTCCGCGCCGGTGATCCGCTCCAAGATCCCGAGCGGCCGGGCCCAGATCGAAGGCAGCTTCACCATGGAGGAGGCCAAGAACCTCGCCATCGTGCTGCGCGCCGGCGCGCTTCCCGCGCCCGTGAAGATCATGGAACAGCGCATCATTGGGCCGTCGCTCGGCAAGGACTCGATCCACGATTGCGCCATCGCGGCCATCATCGGGTCGATTCTGGTGTTCGTGTTCATGCTCATTTACTACAAGCTCAGCGGCGCCTACGCGGTGTTCGCGCTTGTGCTCAACATGTTGTTCGTGCTCGCGGCAATGGCATGCGTCAACGCCACGCTTACCATCCCCGGGATCTGCGGCCTCGTGCTCAACATTGCCGTCGCGGTGGACGCAAACGTCCTCATCTGCGAGCGCATCCGCGAGGAGCTTCACCTCGGCAAGACGGTGCGGAGCGCCATAGATATAGGATATAAACGTGTGTTTGTCGTCATTATGGACAGCAACCTCACCATGCTTATCAAGGCGGGCATTCTCTTCTGGATTGGCACCGGCGCCATCAAGGGCTTTGCCATCACGCTCATGTTCGGCCTCATCATTTCGATGTTCACGTCGCTGTACGTTACCCATATCATGTACAACATCTTCACTCCCAAGACCGGGGAAAAGCTCAGCATTTAACAAAAAAGGAACCCTGTTTATCCCATGATTCAGATTTTCAAGAAAGTCCCCAACATCAACTTTATCGGCGTGTGGAAAATCGCCTTCTCGATTTCGGGCACCCTTCTCCTTATCACCATCGGCTCCATCATCTACCACAAGGGGTTCAACACCTCGATCGAGTTCACGGGCGGCACCGAGATCCAGCTCAAATTCGAGAAGCCGATCGGCAGGGACCTCACCAAGATCCGTTCCATCGTGACATCGCTCGGTCTGGGACAGCCGGAAATCAAGACCATCGGCGCAGAGAAAAACAACGAAATACAGGTGACGGTCAAGAAACAGGCTGAGGGAACCACGGTCGGCGACATGGTGAAGGCGGCGTTTTCAAAAGGCTATACCGAGAACAAGTTCGAGGTCAGGCGGGAAGAGAAAGTGGGTCCCAAGATCGGTTCCGAGCTCGCCTCAAAGGCTTTCTGGGCCGTGGTCCTGGCACTCGTCGGCATCGTGATTTACATGGGGATACGCTTCAACATCCCCTACGGTCTCGGCGGCGTTTTAAGCCTGTTCCACGACGTGTTCATCACCCTGGGGTTCTTCTCGCTTACCAACAGGGAAATCTCCCTCGGTATTATCGCGGCCCTGCTTACGATTGTGGGCTATTCCCTTAACGACACCATTGTGGTGTTCGACCGCGTGCGCGAAAACATGGGCGGGAGGCTTCTGGGTCCCAACGTGGAGTCCATGATCAACAAAAGCATCAACCAGACCCTTTCGCGCACCATCATCACCACGGGCACAGTGCTGTTCGTGCTCATCGCATTCTCATTCTTCGGCGGCCAGGTGATCCAGGATTTCTCCCTTGCCATGCTCGTAGGCTGCTCAAGCGGCGTGTATTCCACGGTGTATATTGCAAGTCCGATCGTGCTGTGGTGGAATAAGCAGTTCCCGCCGAAACTAAAATAGAATTTCAATCCTGAAAAAGAAGTTGGGCGTTCCCCCGGAAAACAGAGGCGCAAGATTTTGCGCCTCTGTTTTCTGGGGTCGGTCTCCCTCCGGGCTCGGCTGGTCAGCCTCGTTGCCGGACCGCCCTATGCCTGTCGGCCGGGTCGACCGGCAATCCCGCGGGACCCTGCGGTCCACCTAACGCGCGGCAACAGAATTCTATTCAGTCAAAGCATAAATTTACGCAAGCAGGAATCCTCAAGACCGTCGCCTCACCCCGGCCGCTGACGCGGCCACCCCTCTCCACAAATGGAGAAGGGAAATGTACATCGTTATCTTTGTATTCTCAGGGCTTTGCCCCGGACTATAAATATTGCGCCACGATGTGGCTCACAAAATAAAATTTGTTTCTTCATTATTCGCCTTGGAATTTTCAACTCTCCAACTTTTCAACGTTTCAACAGCTCTTAGTGGGTGCCGCCGCAGCAATGCATGGTCTTGCAACTACTTTGTCAAGGCGGCCACCCGGGAGGGGGAAGCGGAGGAGCGGACGCGCCTCTGGAATGCTGGTTTGTGAAGTAGCGCGGCCGGGCCGGAGCGAGGGGGAAACACCCCCCCATTAGACCGCTTTGTTTCATGTCGGGGCGCATACACAATTATCTTAGTGCACACCACCTTCAACGCTTGCTCGGAGAAAATGGTATTTTAGCTGATGCGCAGGTTCTTCACCACCCTGCAGCATAACCAATGACAAAAACGATTTCAACAATCCTCCTAATCCTTCTCTCGCTTTATTTTATTGCCTATTCCGCCGACAAATGCGAACTCACCATTGCCCGCCTGCACTACGGCGGAGGCGGCGACTGGTACAACGGCCCGTCGTCGCTCCCCAACCTCGTTGAGGCCGTGAAGCGGGAAACTGCGGTTCCTGTCTGCGACACGGTCGCGGTGGTTCAGATAATGGACCCCAATTTTTTCCAGTACCCGTTCCTCTACATGACCGGCCACGGCAACGTGCATTTCTCTCCCGAGGAGCGCCTGCGGCTCAGGTCGTTCCTCATCGGCGGCGGGTTCCTGCTTGCAAACGACGATTACGGCATGGACAAAGCGTTCCGGAGCGAGATGAAGGCGCTGTTTCCGGAGAACCCGCTTGTCGAGGTGCCGCTGTCCCACCCGATCTATTCCAGCGTCCACAAGCTTGCGGGCCTCCCGAAAATCCACGAACACGACGGCTTGCCGGCCAAAGGCTTCGGGATCTTCTTTGACAACAGGCTGGTGGTATACTACGCGTTCAGCTCGGACATCGGCGACGGCATGGAAGACATCGGCGTATACCCCGACCCTCCGGCGCTGCACCGCGCCGCGCTCGACATGGGCGTCAATATCGTCGCGTGGTTCTTTGCCCCATGAACGCCGACCTCAGCCGTGTCCGGCTCTATGCCGCCGGCCTCAGGCGGCGTACCGCCCTTGCGGCCCTGGCGCGGCGATGCGCTGCGCTCTGCGCGGCCGCACTCGCGGGATGCGCATTTGTCCAGGTTCTTTTCGCCGTTTTTCCCTGGGTTGCGTTTCCCCTGCTCTGGGACCTTCTCATCGCCGCGCTTGCCGCATGCGCCGGCGCCTCGGTCGCGGAACTTCTGTTGCTGCGAAGACCGGCCCTTGGCGCCACGGCCCGCGCCGCCGAGGAACGGGCGCGGCTTCCGCACCCCTGGCTTTCGCTTTCCCTGGAACTTTCGGCAGGAAGCGGAACGGGCTCCGCCGACCTTACCGCCGCGGTGCACGAGCAGGCCGCCGCCGCAATTCCTTTTTGTCCATCACGTCCGGACACCCGGGGACTGCGCCCGCTGGCCGCGGCGCTGGCGCTTTCAGCCGCCGCGTTTACGGGCGGCATTCTGTTGCTCCAGCCGCACTGCGCCGCGTTCTGGCAGCTTCCCTTTTCGTATTTGAGGCCCGCAGCCGCCGTGGTGAAGCCCGGCACCGTGTATCTGCCGGCCGGTGCGCCGTGCACCCTTTGGCTTGAGCCGGTATCATCGCTGTTCCCGTCGTGCAGGATCACGTGCGCCGAGCTTGACGGATCGCACGCGGCAGACGTCCTTCTTTTCCCGGACGACTCGGGCCGCTTCTCGTATTCCCTGGGCCGCGTATCCCGCTCCGTGGCGTATCAGTTCACCTTGGGGAACACCGTCTTTCCTGCGGACACCATTGTTGCCGTTCCCGCCCCCCGGCTGTCGAGGCTCGCAATCCGCCTGGTGCCGCCGCGCTACACGGGGATGGGGCCGGCCTCGCTTCCCGAGGGGCAGGGAAACTTTGCGGCCTATCCCGGCACGAGGGCCCATTTTTCCCTGAGCGCACCGTATCCGCTGGCCAAGGCGCTCCTGATTTCGCCCGGCAGAGACACCATCCGGTTCTCGGTTGTAAAATGCGACGCGGAAGGCGACATGGTTGTTTCGTCGCAGCGAAGCTACACCTTCGCGCTTGCCGACACGTTCAACCAGGCAAGCGATTCGATCCCGCTTTTTTCCATCAACGTCATTCCCGACGCGCCGCCGTCGGTGGTCATGGAAAAACCGGGCCGCAACATGGACTGCACCCCGGCCATGGCCGAGACCCTGTGGGCGGAGGCGGTTGACGACATAGGAATAAGCAGGCTCGCGGTGAGCACGCGCAAGGCCGGCGAACCGGCTGTTCCGCTCGGCGAGCGCACCATTTCGGGCGCGGAAAGTCCGCTCAAGCTGGTTCGCCTCGAACTGCCGCTCGCCCTCAACCGCTTTTCCCTGTACCCGGGCGACACCCTGTGGT
>DATFYJ010000200.1:0-9459 GCA_035315105.1 Chitinivibrionales bacterium | reverse complement strand
ATATCGATAAGACCGGTGCATGGGTAATCCCCTTGGGCAATTTTACGAAATACATTTCCCTGGGAATAGACCTTGGCGGCTTATCGCTGCCGGATGCAGCATTTGTCAAAGACCAGTGAAGACGTTCCTTGTTTTCGATGCGTGTGCAACAGGATGACCACTTTGGAAGAGCCTTCCGACCGCAGTAAACACGGCAAAATATTCGTATTTTCCGCGGCCTCGGGCGCCGGCAAGACAACGCTCCTCGAGCACCTGCGAAACACCGTGCCCGGCCTCGTCTATTCGATTTCTGCGACCACCCGATTACCGCGCACAGGAGAAAAGGACGGCGTGCACTACTTCTTTCTTTCCGAAAAAGAATTCAAAAAGAAAATGGAAGCTGGCGAATTCGCAGAATGGGCAGTTGTGCACGGCCACTTCTACGGAACGCCCCGTTGTTTCATCGACGATACCGTCGTATCGGGAAAGCATATCATCATGGACATCGACGTGATCGGCAAGAAAAAGTTCGATACAGTGTATCCGCAGGCCGTCGGCATTCTGATCCTCCCGCCGTCAATCGAGATATTGCGGCAGCGGCTCGAGAAGCGCGGCACCGATTCCCGGGAAGCAATCGATCTCAGGATAACCAACGCCGTCAGGGAAATGGATTTCGCGCGGAACAATGGAAAATACCAATACACGGTTGTCAACGACGAACTGGCACGGGCGAAATCGGACGTGGTGAACATTGTCCGCAACGAGATCGCCGCCCGGTAACCCGATGCCATCCCCGCCCGAATACGTATTCCCGAGAACCGTCCGAACGGTCACCATGGGCCGTGATCCGTCCAGCGATGTGCCCCTGAGGGGCATCGGTGTGTCGCGCATCCACGCGCTCATCCGGATCAGCGAAAATTCGGTTCTCATCGAAGACTGCCGCAGCACGTTCGGCACCCGTGTCGACGGGAATCCCGTCGATACCGCCGCGCTCTCTAACGGAGCGGTGATTACCGCCGGCGTTGCGAAGTTCAGGGTGCGCATCGACAAACAGAACGTGACGCTTGCCCCGTTTCGAGAAGCGGAATCGGCGCCCGAAAAGGCATTATACGACCGGACATCCTCGGAAGTGGTCATCGGCCGCGATCCGTCGAGCACGATTTGCCTTCCTCATCCCCTGGTGTCACGGTTCCACGCGACGTTCAGGTCCGGCGCGGGGAAGGCGTGCTCGGTGGAAGATCACGGAAGCACCAATGGAACATTTGTCAACGGCAAAGCCGTCCGCGCCGCTAAGCTTGACGACGGCGACGTTGTTCAGATCGGGCCGTACCGGTTCTTCCTTGACAACGGATCGCTCAAACAGACCCAGGATTTCAACCGGATCCGCATTGAGGCGTTTAACGTGGGCGTCACGCGGGGAAGGACCGCGATTGTCGACAACGTTTCCCTGTCGATAGAACCCGGCGAGTTTGTTGCCATCCTGGGACCGTCCGGTGCGGGAAAGTCCACGCTTGCGAACGCGCTCACCGGCCAGATCCCCCTCTCGGGCGGCGTCGTCTACTACAACGGGCTTCCCATGCGCAAATTTTGCTCCGCATTCAATTCGACGATCGGGTTCGTGTCCCAGCATAACCTGCTCAGGCACGAGCTCACCGTGCTCGAAACATTCACGGAGCAGAGCGTGCTCAGGCTCCCGCGTGACAGCCTGCCGGCCGAGCACCGCGAGCGCATCCGTGAAGTGATGGAACTGCTCGATGTTTCGGCGCTGGGGAACCGCAGAATTTTCGATCTGTCGGGAGGGGAGGCAAAACGCGTTCATTTCGGCATCGAACTGCTTTCTTCGCCGACGGTCATTTTTCTCGACGAACCGCTGGCCGGCCTTGACCCGGGACTCACCCACAAATTCATGGAACTGTTCCGGGCGATCTGCGACAAGGGCCACACCATTCTCCTCACCACGCACACCCTCGAACAGATCGAGCTGTGCAACAGGCTCCTTTTTGTGTCGCGGGGAAAACTGGTGTTCGCCGGTTCGCCGGAAGAATTGCGCAGGAACTTCGGCACCGTTGCGCTGGCAGACGTCTACGAAAAAGCGCGGGCTCTGTCGGTGGAAAACACAGCAGGCGCGATCGGACGCTCCGGTTCTGCACCGAAAGAACGGACCGGAAACACCGGTTACAATGAGGCAGTGCGGCTGTATAAACCGAAAAACGTCTCGTTTTTCCGCCAGATGCGACTCTTGACGGGCCGCTACACCACCATGCTCGTCCGCGACGTGCGGACGCTCGGCCTGGTGCTGTTGCAGGCGCCGCTCATCGCCGTGCTGCTGGCGTTCGTGTTCAAGCCGGACAGCAATTTTTTGCCGCTGTCGTTTTACTTCTGCATATCAATATCGGTTATCTGGATGGGCGGCATGAATTCGGTGCGCGAGATCGCGCGCGAATGGGATCTTGTCGAAAGGGAATTTCGCGTGGGCCTGTCCAAGATTGCGTACGGCCTGTCCAAGATTCTGGTGTTCTGCCTGCTCGGCGTGGTCCAGGCTCTGTTTTTCGGAGCGTGCCTGCACGGAATTTTTGCGAATTTTTCCCTCGGGACAAGCAGCGGCGTCCTGCTGTGCGTCGCCTGCTCCGCAGGCTCCCTGCTGGGACTGTGCATCAGCGCATTTTCCCGCAATGTGAACATGGCCATAAGTTTCCTGCCCATCATATTCATCCCGCAGATTTTCTTTTCCGGCATTCTCATGCCTTTCGATGAAATGCCCGCGGCCGGCACTGTTCTTTCACACCTGACGGTTGCGCGTCCCGTGTTTTCGATGTTCAAGAAAATGAGTTTCTTCGACCAGACTTTGTGGACCCAGGACGATTGGCCGGGGCTGTTACTTCTGTGCGGCGGATTAACTATTTTACTCTTTGCAGGCATCCGTTTTAGAAAGCTTGTGCAGGGAAACAGGGTAGGGTAGCCTGCTGGCACGTTGCCCGGCGCCGGCGCAGGAATGAGGTTCGATTAATGTCCACCGCTGCAAGAAACACCGATCCTACGCTTTTTCCCGAGCGGATTGGTAATTTCAAGGTCCTCCAGATTGTGGGAATGGGCGGCATGGGCGTCGTCTACAAGGCCATGCAGGAGCCCATCAACCGTGTCGTTGCCCTCAAGGTGCTGCCCCCGCAATTATCGCTCAACGACGAGCTTGCCAAACGTTTCGACATCGAGGCGAAAGCAATTTCACGTCTGCAACACCAGAACATCGTGAGCCTGTATGAGGCAGGCGAAGACAAGGGTTACCGGTATTTTGCGATGCAGTTCATAGACGGCGAGAACCTTTCCGCGCGAATCCAGTTAAAAAAGCCCATGCCGTCGTCGGAGATAATCGACGTCGCGAAGCAGATTTGCCGGGGGTTGCGATACGCCCATGCCCAGAACGTCATTCACCGCGACATCAAGCCGCAGAACATCCTTGTTGACAAAGAGAACATTGCGCGTTTGTCGGATTTCGGAATCGCCAAGATATTTTCATCCAGCGGCATCACCATGACCGGCGTTACGGTGGGTACCCCCGAGTACATGTCGCCCGAGCAGGCGGAAGGCGTCGAGGTGGACTGCAAGACCGACATCTACTCGCTGGGCATTGTCATTTACGAAATGCTCACCAAGAGGCCGCCGTTCCTCGCCAACAACCCGGTGGCGACCGCCTATAAGCACGTGCACGAAATCCCGGTTCCGCCCTCGGTAAAGCGGCGCGACACGCCGAAACGCCTCGAGCTTATTGTGCTGAGGGCGCTTAAGAAGGACAAGAACGAGCGGTACGAATCGATCGACGAAATGCTCGAACACCTGGACTCGGTCGACATTAATGAAACGGTTGACCGGACCACTGTTTCTTTCGCGGCGCAGAAGAATCATGGCGACGGGCACCAGGAGGCCGACAAGATATCCGACAAGAGGATCACCGACCGGCGCTCGGGCGACCGGCGGCATCTGCGTCGTCAGCCGGATGTCTTTTTTCTTTTTGACAAAGGCTACTGGCTCGACCTTATCGAAACACAATGGCTTTCCCTGGTCCTCATCGCCATCCTTGCCGCAATACTCCTTAACCACATCCTGGGCCACCGATGAACGATGCAAACGTTACATCTTCAACGGATACCTGCCAGAAGGGCAGGGAAGGCGAGGACGAGGCCGCCGACTATCTGATTTCCCACGGGTATTCCATTGTTTCGCGTAACTACCGGACAAAACGCGGCGAAATCGATTGCATCGCCATAGACCCGAACGGCACGCTTGTGTTCCTTGAAGTAAAGTGCGCGCGCTCCGACGCACGTGGGAATCCTGCGTTCTGGGTGACACGGCCGAAACAGCTGAAAATCGCGCGGCTCGCGCGCCAGTATCTCGCCGAGCACGGCGGCCACCGGAGATCAAGGTTCGACGTGATCACGATTTATAAAGGGAAGATCGATCATATACGGAATGCGTTTCTGGTATAGTAGTTTTTATTAATTTACAAAATAGAAAAATGGGCGTTTCCCTCGCTACGCTCGGGGTCGGTCCACCTAACACTTTGCAGAAGATGTCATCGACACCTGCAATGGTCGCTCTCGCAATGCTCCAAATCGACAACCTCTTTTTCCTGAAATAAAATCGTCGACAAGTCTAAGTTTTCTGCTGGAAAACGGTTTCTTTTTGACCGTCTTGCCTTAATTACTATCGGTGTATATATTTATTACTAATCAGTTCATAAGTAGGATCTCATAGCTTCGATGTCACCCTGAGCTTGTCGAAGGGGCCATCGAGTACGAGACGGTTCGACAGGCTCACCGTGACACATTTTGTGTAGCATTACTTATGAACTGCTTAGTAATGTGAGCAGAAGACAGATAGAAATTCCCGGCATTTATAGCGGACGTTCGTGTTGAGTTTGTCGAAGCACAAACGGCGGCCGCAATTCCATGAACCAAGATTGCAAGTATAGCGACAATATCATCGTGACTGGATTTCGAGCTCTACTCTCCATTGAAGTTTTGTTCTCGCCATCCGCTCAAAGGGGGCACTACATGCCAAAGCTCTTGGGGATTGCTGCCGTTCTTGCGACGGTTTCAGCAGTCGTGGGCCAGATTGCCGCGCCGGACATCTCTCTTGGATTTTATCAAAAGACGTATGCGGCTGATGATGAGGTGTGGCTTTCTGTTGCGGTCGAAAATGCAGCCAGTCTTCCCGGCGCGTATAAACTTGGAATCAGGTTCGACACAGCGGCGCTTGCTTTTTCTCATACGGTTCCTGTGCAGACCGGCCCGTTTGCCGTGATGCCGTCGCTGCATGCGGCGGGCGATACCATTGTTCTCGCCGGGTTCCAGGGTGTCGCAACCGGGGCAGGCAGCGCTAATGCGGTCGTGCTTGCCGTATTGTCCTTTAAACCAAGGGCCAACCAAACTGCCGTGGACTCAAATTCATTTTCCTGGCTTGCCAGCAGCGTGTACGGAACCGACGCGCACATCATGGCACTATCCCAACGAATCAGCACCCGTGCCGTGATGCTGCCCGGCCGCAATACCGGCCGCGTTTTTCCCGTGGCGGGAATCCTGCTTGTCAACAGGTACCTTGTGTTTTCAACCGGCGCGGCAGGGCCCGCCCGCGTCGAACTGTACACCGTTTCGGGAAAAAAGGCGGCTGTGCTGCTTTCCGGAGAAGCGCTTGGCCCGGGAACACATGCAGTGCCGATTGACTACCGGCTGGCGTCCGGAATTTATATCGCGCGCGTGCAAGTGCCTGCGGCAACGATCACGCAGAAAGTGAGGGTATCGCGATGAAACGGAACATAGCAATCCTGATCCTGTTCGCGTGCATGCCTTGTCTCGCGACCCTTGGCGACGTCAACGGCGACGGCGTGATAACACTTGACGATTGCAAGGCAATCTCATCTGCAGTCGCAAACGGAACCGCGGCGGGTCTTTCTCTTTCCGTTGCCGACATAGACGGCGATGGAGCAATCACCATCCTTGACGCAATGCGCCTTCACCAGTACATCGGCGGCCTGTGGGCCGACTCCGCAGGAAAATTGCCGCAGAATCCGCAGATCAACGAAGCCGAGCGGTCGTATCTTGCGCGGTACGAAGATTTGTGTTCGCAATACGACAACATGTCGCCGCAGCAGTTTTTGTCGGGATTTCCCGCGCTTCCCGGCTATTCATCGCAAATCAATCCCGCATCGTGCCTGTACTACGACACCATCGCGTCCGCGTTTTCGCTTACCGCCGATCAGACCTCCGCTCTCAAACAACAGGGGTTCGTGCTGCTTAAGAACGCGCCGAGCGACGTCTACACGGGATTCGGCAACATTCTATCGAACGTGTACCGGCACGATCTGCCGGTGTTCGTTACCGCCGACGCAATTCTCGACCCTCTGTATAAAGCCTACGACGATATTCTCAAGGGCATTGAACTTAACAAACTGCAGCCCGAAATGAGCAACATCCTGCAAACCTCGCTTACCCAGCTGCAAACCATGAAAACGGCGCACGCAGGCCAGCCAACCTGGGACACTGCTCTGGCCGACGCAGAGTTGTATCTGGCGGTCGCCAGGGCGTTGCTTGACGGAAGCAGCTCGGTAACAACGACGAATCCGGCGGTGATGACTGCGGGTAATGCCTTCTTGGCAGCCATTGCATCGGAGGCGTTGTCGATCATCACGGTGTTCGGAGAAAAAAACCGCAGCATCGATTTCAGCCAGTTCACCCCGCGCGGCCATTATACCTGCTTCCCGCAGGCGACCGAACAATGCCAGATTGCCGAATATTTCAAGTGCATGATGTGGCTCGGCCGGGCCGATTGCGCATTTGTCATTGATTCTCTGCGCCAGCTGAGGGACTTCCTTGCTGTGTATGAATGCATGGACAAAGCCGGCGCACTGCCGGCGCTCGCCGATTTCAATTCCGTGATCACGGTCTTTGTGGGCGACATGGACGAATTCGGCACCGAAGGCCTCACGGAGTTCTATAAGACTTCCCGTCCGTCCATAGATTCCATTATGCAAAGCGACGCCATGGCGGCACAGCTCCGAACCAGCCTCATGCTCAAAGGGTGCGGCAACCAGTTCATCCTTTCCCAGACCATGTGGAAAGACCCGGATGCCGCGCGTCCGAACCTTCCGTCAATCGCGCAGGTTTCCGGCCAGCGGTTCATCCTTGATTCCTATCTTCTCGGGCACAGCGTCGAATGGTACGTACAAGGCCGAAACGTTCCCAAACTGGAAGAAGTGGCATTCTGTCTAGGAAACAACGCGGCAGTCCCGGTGCTGGCCAGCGAGGTGACGACATACACGAGTACGCAAGGCGATTACCGGCCCTTGCACTGCAGGCTGGGAGGGATGCGCACGCTGTTCGAAAACTATCCGTATTGGTCCCACAACCTGTACACCGACTGGCTTGACGCGCTGCGCGAACTCTCCAAACCGCTTTCGGCAGCCGCACCCACCGTCATGCGCAGCGCGTGCTGGCAGGACAAGCAGATGAATGCACAGCTTGCATCGTGGGCGCAGCTCCGGCACAACACGCTCCTGTACGCAAAGCAATCGTACACAGGTTTGGCTGGGTGCTTCTTTCCGACCGGGTATGTTGAACCGTATCCCACGTTCTACCGGAAGATCGGAACACTCATGACCGCGCTCGGCGCCGCCGCAGACGCACAAGCGGGGTCGGGATACTATGCAACTTGGAAAGCCGTTACCGACACCCTGGCGCTTATTGCGGAACAGGAACTGAGCGGCCAGAATATTTCGCCGGAATGCCTTTCGTTTCTCAACAGAATGCTCGTGGCTAATTCGGTGGGAGGATGCGGGGGGCCGCCGTACAGCGGATGGTATCCGTCGTTGTTCACAAAAGGATGGTCCGACTGCGGTCAGGCACGGCCGTGCATTGCCGATGTCCACACCGTTGGACCCAGCATTATCAAGCCCGACAACATGGTACTCCACGCCGCAACCGGAACGACCCAGGCAATGGTGATCGTCTGCAGCACAAACGACTCCTGCGGAACCGTGTTTGTGGGACCGGTTTCGAGTTTCTACCAATACAATGTTACGCCGATTGCACGAGAGACGGATGACGAGTGGGTGACGATTCTGCAGAGTCAAGCGCCGTTGCAGCCGGATTGGATGGAGAAATATAAGAAGTAACGGCTGCATTTCTTGCGCAGGCATAAAGATTTGGGCGTTCCCCCAAGCAAAGCCGTACGGCGGTGCGGCTTTGCTTGGGGTCGGTCTCCTTTCGGGCTCGGCTAACCGCCTCGTTGCCGGACCGCCCCGATGGCCTGCGGCCGGGGTCGGCCGGCAATCCCGCTATGGCGGGACCACTCCAGTCCACCTAACGCTGGGCAGAAGATTTCTGCCACAAATCTTGATACGGCTTCCGCAAAATGAATCCTGTCGATCGAGCGAAAAACACGGGTCGAAAATGCGGTTGACAGGAGGGGGAGGCGGGAAAGATATTGATTGAGAGATAGTAAAGCCGGCAAGAAACAAGTTTTGCACGATGAACGGCGGATGCGCTTTCTTGACGATCACGATGTCCTTTTTCCGCAACAGCGCTGAGGGGAGGTACCATGATTCACGGACGATGTGGAATCCCTTATCTAACGATCACAATCGCGTTGGCGTTTGGTCTCATTCAATCAGCCTTTGCAAAATGGGAAAAGATCGGCCTTGACAATACTGAAGTGACCGCCATAACCTGCGGAAAACCCTGGTTAACCCCATACATTTTTGCGGGTACGAAAACCGACGGCGTTTTTTACGGGATGGACTCATCAGGTCTATTTCGCCCCCTGTCGAGCGTGGGAGGCGATACGCTGGGGCCGGCGTTAAAGGCGGTTCATTGCCTTGAAAATGGCGGGGGAGGAGCTGTGCTATTTGCCGGGACCGACAGCGGGTTGTTCCGGTACGTATTTACTTCAGGTCTTCCGCCGCATTGGACAAGAATGACAGGTGTCCCTTCGGAACCTGTTTTTGCCGTGACCGCACAAGGCGATACCTGCTTTTGTGCAACCCGAAACGAAGTTTACAAAAGTTTTAATCTTGGAAATACATGGGCGGCATGCAGCACGCGAAATTTTCTTCCTCCAATGCAGAAAATGGCGTGGTTTACTTCGCTGGCCATTTGGCGCGGCATTAATGCGGGATCGCAAGTATCAGCTTCTCTCATGTCCTGGAGCGGAATATTAAACAGCATTGATAATGGCGAGTCGTGGAAAGGTATTTCCAGTGTTCCCGGCTTCAGCAATGCCTCTGTGATAAGCATGACGACCTACCGGCCGACGTGGTTGCAACCCATCCGCCTGCTTGCGGGAACCTCAGGAACAGGAGGGCTGTTCTGGACAGACGACCTTGATACCGGGACGTGGCATGAACTGAATCCGCAATTGAAAAATGCTCAGACAAGAAATCTTTATGTTACCTATCATACAAGGTCTCTGATCGCCGACATCTTTGCGTCA